>JBCAZB010000027.1:0-14023 GCA_038533315.1 Pseudomonadota bacterium
GATTTGCCCACAGACGGGGCGAAGACCGTCAATGGTCTCGTACAAGAGCAACTGGAGACCATTCCGGAAGTGGGCACCGAGTTAACGGTCGGCAATTGTCATATCGAAATCGTTGCAAGCAACGACAGTATGGTGATGGAAGCGCGCATGCGGGCCGAGTCCGAGACGCACTGACAACGCTCGCTCAGCTCACCGCGTTTAGCGCCTCCTCAAGACGCGTCACCGGAATCACTTCGAGGCCTTTGATCGCTTTTCGAGGCGCGTTGGCCTTCGGCACGATCGCACGTCGAAACCCTTGTTTAGCAGCCTCCCGCAAACGCTCTTCGCCATAGCGCACCGGGCGTACTTCACCGGCCAAACCGAGCTCACCGAAACTCGCCAATCCGAGATCCAGCGCACGGTCGCGAAAACTGGACACGGTAGCCAGCACGGCCGGCAGATCCCCGGCGGTTTCATTGATTCGAATACCGCCGACGACATTCAGGAATACATCTTCGCCGGCCAACGATATACCACCGTGGCGCTGCAGAACCGCCAGCAGCAAAGACAATCGGTTTTGGTCTATGCCTTGCGCGAGGCGACGCGGATGACCACCGAAAGCGTCAGCCACCAAAGCTTGCACTTCGATGAGTACGGGCCGACTCCCTTCCCAGGTGATTGTCACAACGCTACCTGGAACGGCTGCGTTGTCCCGCGACAGGAAAATCGCGGATGGGTTTGATACCTCTCGGAACCCGTTATCCTGCATCGCGAACATACCCATTTCACTCGCAGCGCCGAAACGATTCTTTACCGCGCGCACGATCGAATAGCGGCTACTGGGGTCGCTCTCGAAATACAACACCGTATCGACCATGTGCTCGACAACACGCGGCCCGGCGATCACACCCTCTTTGGTGACGTGGCCCACAATAAACACGCTCGTACCTGAGGTCTTCGCGAAACGTGTCAGTTGGCCGACACACTCACGGAGTTGTGCAACTGCACCGGCCGCGCCTGATTGATTCTCCGACACCAGCGTTTGCATCGAGTCGACGACCAAGACCGTGGCATGCTGTGCCGCCGCCGTCGCGATTATGCTCTCTACTGCGGTCTCCGCCAACAGCGTCAGTGGCTGGTCCGCGACGCCCAGACGTTGCGCGCGCGCGGCAACCTGCTGCACGCTCTCCTCGCCTGTGACGTATAAGACTTTGGCCTTCGCTGCGAGATTGGCAGTGACCTGCAATAGCAACGTCGATTTGCCGACACCAGGGTCGCCACCTAACAGGACGACAGCGCCATCGACAACGCCGCCACCCAGAACCCGGTCGAACTCACTGAAACCTGTCGCGCGGCGCTGCGTCGTGCGCGCATCTGATGTGCTGATCTCCGCCAGTTGGGCCACGCTGCGATCGCCCGCATAGCCGCTACGCGATCCAGCGAGGCTGGCAGCCGCCACCGGCGCCAATTCTTCCAATGTGTTCCAGGCTCCACAGTCGGGACACTGGCCTTGCCATTTGGGCGCGATCGCACCACAAGCGGTACAGCTGTAACGTTTGGAAGACTTGGGCATAGGGGCAAAAACGGAACTGGTTCACGAAAGGCGCAACTATCGCCCGCTTTACAGAATACGTCAAAATGCTAACTGCTTCGCATTAAGTTTTTGACGAAAAATCTAAACTTCGCTGCGGTTATGAAGAAACAACTTGCGATACCACTGGGCCGTCAGATTCAGCTGGCCGTCTGCGTTTTCGTGCTATTGCCGGCAACGCTCAGTTTTGGCCCCGCTAGCCAGTGGTTCGAGAGACTGGATCTCGGTCTGCGACAACTGACAACGCCAAATGCGCAGGTCGCCGATCACCAGCAGCCTTTGCTGGTCGCTATGGATCCTGCCCTGACCACGAATGAACGCTTGACCGCACTCGTCAGCAAACTCAACCGAGCGAAGAGCGTCACGCTGATCGACCCAATCGTAGGCAGTGACACAAGTCTGGTTGAAGCCGTCCGCTACCACGGTGCCGTTTATGTCACCGATCGTACAGACTCGGACGGCAATATGAGCGACGCGGAGATTCGCGCCGCCGCGCGCGATACTGGCCACGCGATGTTGCCGGGCAATAGTCGAGATCGACACCAGGGCCTGCAAGCCTGGAAGCTGTCCGGCAATGTCATGCGCAGCAGCGCAGCGTTGCAGCCCCTGCTTCCCAGTGAGAACTGGCGTCGAACCAATGAGCGTATCTACCTTTACCCGCAGGCGCGACTGATTCAGAAACGCGTCGCAGCCCTTGAGCCAATAACAGCAACCGCTTTGCTGGCGCGCAATGACGCTCAAGTCGATGCACTGGTGCGAGATAAGCATGTCTTTGTCGGCGAGCTGGGTACAACGAACGCCATGCGAGGCGACTTTGTCGACGCCCGACTGATTCGTTTCGGCAAAACCCACGCGGCGCTCGCGAGTGGCGAAGTACTGCTGCAGCCCGAGTGGGCCATGACACTCAGTTGGTTAATCATCGCTGTTGGTATGTTCACGCTGGTGTCAGCGATGTGGCGCGAATCACGCCATGTCATCGCGATCGGTGCAATAACACTCGCCGTATTCATGCTCGTCGCACAGTGGTTCCTCGCCAACCAATTTGCACTGCAAATCGATATCTTGCGGCCGCTGGTCGCGCTAGCCTCGGGCTGCATCATCTGTTTTTGGCTAACGCCAGACCGGCAATCAAAACGGCGCGAGAGCTTCCGCAGTGGCTTGAAATATCTGCGCGCTGGCCGACTGGATGCGGCCTTCCGTGTGTTGCGCGCTTGTCCGCCACATCCGTCATTAATGCCGACTCTGTACAAGCTCGCGATCGCATTTGAAAAACGGAACCAGCCCGAGCAGGCTCGTGCCGTGTTCGCCTACATGGGTCGTCGCGACAAACTGCCGGGGACGCCGCCGGCCGCACCCAGCAACCCGCGCCGCGAGGCGCTGGCCGATGAGGTACCGGAACGCCTCGGCCGCTACGAGATTTTACGAGCGCTGGGCAAAGGCGCCATGGGTGGCGTGTTTCTGGGACGCGATCCGCGCATCAACCGTTTGATCGCGCTCAAACTCGTATCATTCCGGCAATACGACGACGAATCTGTCATGGTCGAGATGCGTTCTCGCTTTTTCCGTGAAGCGGAATCAGTGGGACGACTGACGCACCCCTGTATCACCGCTGTCTATGATTCTGGCGAAGAAAACGGCCTTGGCTACATCGCCATGGAGTATGCCCCTGGCACTCAGCTGACGTTGCACACAACCGCCGATAAATTGCTGGATCCGGTAACGGTGCTACAGATTGGCATCAAGGTTGCGGAGGCGCTCGACTACGCACACGGGGAACATGTGGTGCACCGCGATATCAAGCCTGCCAATCTGTTGTTCGACGCACAAAGCGACACCATCAAGGTGACTGACTTTGGTGTAGCGAAACTGGTCGATGCGGAGCGCACGCAGACCGGCATCATTCTCGGTACTCCATCTTATATGTCGCCTGAGCAGGCACGTGGGGACGCGGTTACAGGCAGTTCTGACTTATTCTCACTTGGTGTTACCCTATATGAGTTATTAACGGGGAACGTGCCGTTTCACGGCAAGTCAATCGCAGAATTGATGACGGCGATCACAGAGAAAACACCCGCACCGGTCTCTTCGGTGCGACCGGGGCTGCCTGAGGCACTCGATATTTTCATGCAAAAGGCACTAGCGAAGCAGCCCGAGAACCGCTTCGCGGACGGCAACGATATGGCGTTTGCCCTGCGGGAATGCGTTTCCGCGATGTTCGGCAGAGTGGTCAACGAGTAGCAAGGCCATGAGCATCAAGGGCAAGATCAAGTTTTCTGCGCTGACAGACACCGGGCGAGTACGCGACCACAACGAGGACGCCATCGCCACCAATTCCGAAGCTGGCCTGCTTGTGCTGGCTGACGGCATGGGCGGCTACAACGCTGGCGAAGTTGCCAGCGGCATTGCCGTAAAGACTGTTTATGGCCTGCTGAGCGATGCGGTGCTGCGCGAGAAGCGCGGAGAAATCGAGTCGACGACCGGATTGATGCGGCAAACGATCGCATTGCGCGACGGTGTCCGGCGCGCAAACAAGATCATTCATCAAACCGCGCAAAGCCAACCGCAGTGCGAAGGTATGGGCACGACCATCGTTGCCGGCCTGTTTTACGACAACCGTCTATCGATCGCACATGTAGGCGATTCCCGGTTGTACCGCCTACGCGGCGGGGAATTGAGCCAAATCACGCTGGATCACTCGCTGCTGCAGGAGTTAATCGATCGCGGCTTTTACTCGGAAGAAGAGGCGCAACGCTCGACAAACAGGAATTATGTGACGCGGGCACTGGGCGTCGAGGCCCAGGTTGAAGTAGAAATACAAGAAACCGAGGTTCAGGTTGGCGATATCTACCTGCTGTGCTCCGACGGGCTACCCGATATGGTTGAGGACGAAGATATACACTTAACCATAACCACGTTTAGTGATAACCTAGATACAGCGTCTAAGCAGTTGATAAAGCTAGCGAACGAGCACGGCGGTAGGGACAACATCTCGGTGATGCTGGCCCACGTCAAGGATTCATTCCCGGCGAAGACGGGAATATTGAAGAAGATTGGTAAATGGCTCGGCAAATAGCCGCAGCACGGGCAGCAACAAAGTACTTGGGGGCAGCCGCAGGCAAGCCGGCGGTTGCACAGATCAACACAATCAAGAAGTG
This sequence comes from Pseudomonadota bacterium, assembly GCA_038533315.1. Lineage (GTDB taxonomy): Bacteria > Pseudomonadota > Gammaproteobacteria > Steroidobacterales > Woeseiaceae > CALBPI01. Next base: position 4,726 of record JBCAZB010000027.1, read on the forward strand.
AAAAGACTATGGCACGGCTGGTATTAAGCCTCGGTGATCAAGTGCTCGCAGAGTACAACATGACCAAAGAGCGCTACACGATTGGGCGCTTGCCCGATAACGATGTACGGATCGACAATCCGTCCGTGAGTGGTCACCATTGTCTGATCATCAACATACTGAATGATTCGTTTCTTGAAGACCTGAACAGTACCAATGGCACCTATGTCGGCGGCAAGCTGATCAAGAAGCATGCGCTTCAGCATGGCGATACGATTACGATCGGTCATCATCAGCTGCGCTACGTCGATGCGCAGAATGCGGATCCAGAGCAGGAAGAGTTCGAGGCCACGATGGTCATTTCGCAGACCAAGCCGGATCCTGCGAAAATTGAAGCGGCCGCAGAAGCCCTGCAGCAAGCCAACCCGGAAAACGATGGCACGGGCACCAGCGCGGTAGAGACGTCAGCGATTCTGGATCCGAAAGAAAAACCGAATGCGCTGCCAACAGCCAAGCTGCAGGTTTTGTCGGGCAACTTTGCCGGCCGCGAACTGGAGCTCAGCAAAGCGCTGACAACACTTGGTCGCCCAGGCATCCAAGTGGCGGCTATTACCCGTCGCTCCGAAGGCTTCTTTATTGTGCACGTCGAAAGCGGCGATGGTCGGGGCATGCCGTCGGTCAATGGTGAAGAACTAACCGGCCAGGCGCGTAAGCTACTCGATAACGATGTCGTGGAGCTCGCAGGCGTCAAGATGGGCTTCTATCTGACGTAGGTCGCGACGAGGGCCGTCGTCGCGGCCCATGCCTCGATCGACCGAGCGTAGCTATTGGTAGTCGCGCCGTACTCGCTCGGAGACTCGAGTCACCAATTCGTAGCCGATCGTACCCAGGCTGTCGGCCACTTCCTCGGCGGGCAAGTGATCGCCCCACATTTGTACGATGCTACCGTATGTCGCCTCTGGCGCTGCCGTCAGATCGATGGCCAACATATCCATCGACACGCGCCCCACAAGCGCACACCGCTGCCCATCCACGACGATGGGTGCGCCATCTGGCAGCATACGCGGATAGCCGTCTCCGTAACCGGCAGCCGCGATGCCAATGCGCATGGCTTGTGGGGCCACGAAGCGTCCACCGTAGCCCACCCGAGCGCCTGCATCGATTGTCTTGACGGCAATCAGGCGAGTCTCAAAGTTCATGACCGGCTTCAGCCCTAGCGAAGCTGCCGACTTCGCAGCAAAGGGTGAAATACCGTACAACGCGATGCCGGGGCGCAACCACTGCTGCGCAGTCGGTTGAGCAGTGGTGAGTGATGCGTGCGACTGAAATAAGGCTGCTGAATTGGCGAGGCTGACGGCGCCGGTAAATGCTTCACTACACGCGGTGAAACGTGAGAGCTGAGCCCGCAGACTTCGGCCATCTGGCGCATCGGCGCTGGCAAAGTGCGTCATTAAACGTACCTCGGCAACCTGTGCCATCTTTGCGAGCTTGTCGAGTACCGCAGGCAGTTCGACAGGATCAAAGCCGAGGCGATGCATGCCGGTTTCGAGCTTTACCCAAACCACGCCAATCGATGCCGAGGGCTGCTGATCCAGCAGTTCTAACTGTTCCGCAGTGTGCACCACGACCTCGCAATCGAGCCCCGCTGCGGCCTGCAAGCCCACCGTATCAAACACCCCTTCGAGCAGCACAATAGGCTGTGTGATTCCGGCATCACGCAATTGCGCTGCGGACTCCGTTCGGGCAACGGCAAGACTATCGGCATCTGCCAGCGCCTCCGCCACCGGCAGCAACCCATGGCCGTAGGCATTGGCTTTGACCATCGCCATGATCGGCATGCCGGGCCTGAGCTTTCGAATCTGTGCGAGGTTTTGGCGCAGGGCTGCCAGATCGACGCGCGCCGTTGCGGTGAAATACATCGGCGATCTAGAGCGGACCCATATCCTGGGCATAGGTATCAGGAACCCAGTTTTCGAACTTCGTGTATTTGCCAACGAATGTCAGCGGAATCTCGCCAATCGGACCATTCCGCTGTTTCGAAATTATAATGTCCGCCGTACCTTTACGCGGTGTATCGGGGTCGTAGACCTCTTCGCGATAAATAAAGCAGATCAGGTCCGCATCCTGCTCAATCGCACCCGACTCACGCAAATCCGACATGACCGGTTTCTTGTCCGTGCGTTGCTCAACGCTCCGGTTGAGCTGCGATAAGGCGATCACTGGGCATTGCAGTTCCTTCGCCAACGCTTTGAGTGAACGGGAAATCTCAGAGATCTCTGCGGTACGGTTTTCCGTGTTGCCAGGCACCTGCATTAACTGTAGATAGTCGATAACAATCAGGCCGAGCCCATGTGCGCGCTTGAGTCGGCGCGCACGTGCGCGAACATCCGTCGGCGATAGTGCGGGCGTGTCGTCGATGTAGATCGGCGCTTCCGACATCAACTGCACGGCGGTATTGATGCGCGCCCAGTCGTCATCCGAGAATTTACCAACACGCAAATGCGTCTGATCGACGCGGCCGAGCGACGAGATCATCCGAAACGCGAGCTGCTCGGCGCCCATCTCCATGCTGTAGATCGCGGTGGGTACCTGGCTGCCTATTGCGGCGTTCTCGGCAATGTTGACGGCAAAGGTCGTCTTGCCCATCGACGGGCGACCCGCGACGATGACGAGATCCCCGGGCTGCAACCCGGCGGTCATTTTGTCGAATTCGGTATAACCAGTCGCGACACCGGTGACGTCGCCACCGGATTTCTGCAGTTTTTCGATCCGATCAATCGTTTCCGGCAATACGTCGGACAGCGCCTGGAAACCGCCCCGCTTGCTGCCCTTCTCGGCGATCTCAAAGACCAGCCGTTCAGCCTCGTCAAGCAACTCGACCGCCTTGCGGCCATCGCTGCCAAAGGCGCTTCCGGCAATATCATTGCCAGCGCTGATCAATGCTCTCAAAATCGAACGTTCACGTACGATCTCAGCATAGGCTTTCACATTGGCGGCGGACGGTGTGTCATTGGCAAGCGTCGCGAGGTACCCCAAGCCGCCCGCATCACCAAGCTCGCCGCGATTGTCCAGATGCTCCGACAGCGTGACCACGTCACACGGTTGCCCCTGCTGCACCAGCGCGCCAACCGCTGCGAAGATCAGTCGATGATCCTGCCGATAGAAGTCATCGGCACCGACGAAATCGACGACGCGGTCGTAGGCATTGTTATCGAGCATCAGCCCGCCGAGCAGCGACTGCTCAGCCTCGACCGAGTGTGGCGGAACACGCAATTGCTGTTCCGCCAGATCACTCATTTCGATAGCGCTAGGCACGCCGGGCTTTCAACATGGTGGCTTAGCCTTCGTCAGCAACCACGACGACCGTGGCTTCGACATCGACGTCCGAGTGGAGATGCAAACCGATCGGGTACTCGCCCACTTCGCGGAAGGTGCCCTCGTCCGTCAGGCGAATTTCCGCCCGCTCGATCGGCATACCTGCATCAACAAACGCCTGAGCGATATCGATGGTACCGATAGAACCGAACAGCTTGCCTTCCGATCCGACCAGCGCCTTGATCTCGACACGAGCGTCCTTCAGCGTCGCAGCGCGCTTTTGTGCGGCCGACAGCGCTTCCGCCTCGCGTGCTTCTAATTCGGCACGACGCGCCTCAAATGCTTCCAGATTCGCAGGCGTCGCAAGCGTGGCCTTGCCCTGCGGCAACAGATAGTTGCGGCCATAGCCGGACTTAACGGAGACCTTGTCGCCGATACCGCCGAGATTCTCGACTTTTTCCAACAAAATAACGTCCATTACGTTTTCCTCTGCTCCGTCTCGGAGCGTCTATCGTGCCGGTATTCGACCCGGCAGTAAATTAAACCATGCGTCGACATAGCCGACGACACAAAGCCCGACAATAATGAAGGGCGCCAAAGGCGTGAACATCAGGCCATACATCAATACCAACACACCCGGCATGATGCCTCGTCGCTTAACCAGCCAATGCGTTACTGACAAGCCTTCGAGCAAAAACGTCAATAGCAGTGCCATGGCGACGTTAACAATCAAAATCGACGGCGCAACTGAAAAGATCAAGCCACCGATCATCAGTGCGACAGCCAGCGTACGTCCAAGCCAGACTTGATGGAAACCACCCAACCGATCGTCTTTCTCAACGCCAGTGGCTCCGGCCCACCACGAGTGTCCGAGAATGAGCGCCATCGCCGCAGCAATCCAAAACGACGCGCCAATCGGACCGGTCATGACAACCGCCAGTGCGCTCACCACTTCTTCTCGCGACCCTTGCGTGAACGTCTGTTGCGCACCTGATAATTGATCCATCAGCTGCAGGAACGATTCGACCCAAGGCGTCCAGAAAGCCACCACGTCTCCGACAACCAGATGAACGCTCGTTATCCATATCACCATGGCTACCGCACACAGTTGCAGTGTGAAGTTCAGCGATCGGGTTCTGACGAGGACCAAACTGGCGAGCAAAACCCCAGCCAGATAGACCGCTTCCACCGTTAGAACGGCATAAGCGATATCGGAGGCATTACCATTTGTCAGGATTAGCGCTGTACGAGCGACCATCACAGCAGCCGTCATCGGTATGCTCACAACAAACCCCGAAGCCAATGTAACAGCGACAGCAATTGCACCGGCGAACGGCATGAAAAACACCAATGCCACCAGCATCAGCAACAGCTGACGCAGTCGGGAACGCATCATCCAGCGGGCGAAATCCAGCATCACACGGAGGCTGCCGGCAAGCCCGTCGTCCGAGCCTGCCGGCGCACTCATTGTCCTAGTGCTGATCCGTGTACGGCAGCAACGCCAGGTAACGAGCGCGTTTCACGGCGGTCGCGAGCTGACGCTGATAGCGCGCCTTGGTACCAGTGATACGGCTTGGCACGATCTTGCCTGTTTCGGTGATGTAGGCTTTCAGCAGGTTCAGATCTTTGTAGTCGATCTGTTCGATGCCTTCCGCGGTAAACCGACAAAACTTACGTCTGCGTGAATGACGGCTCATGCGCTTTCCCCTTCTTCAGCCGCTTCTTCAGCGGGTTGTTCGGCGCTCTCAGCAGCGGCCTCAGCTTCGCGGGCACGCGCTTCGGCAGCAGCCTTAGCTTCGCGGCGCTTCGCTGATTCACGCTCTTTGGCTTTCTCATCCTCAACCGCTTTGGCCATCGGCGACGCTTCGGTCTCAGCATTCTCGGTTTTCATGATCAGGTGACGCAGCACAGCATCGTTGAACTTGAACGCACCGCGCAGCTCTTCCATCGCTTCAGGGCCCGCTTCGACATTCATCAACAAATAGTGCGCTTTGTGCACCTTGTTAATCGAATGTGCGAGTTGGCGACGGCCCCAGTCTTCCTGACGGTGTACAGTGCCGCCGGATTGGGTGATCAGATTCTGATAACGTTCGAGCATGCCAGGCACCTGCTCGCTCTGGTCAGGGTGGACCAGAAACACGATTTCGTAGTGTCTCAAGAGACGCTCCTTTCGGTTTTGCCACCCGTCGAGCGGTGTGGCAAGGAGTGGACAAATTGTTTCCGCCAGAAAAGCGGACGCGAAGTATACAGAAAATCCTGCGTTTTCAACAAGCAAACGGCCTGAAAAAGTGTAAAATTCGCGCCGGTGGACATATTCGGGGACCCTCAATGAGCTATTGCCATAGTCACAATCTTGTCGACGACAGCCAGATCGCGGCCGATAAGCCGTTCGGCATCCGCGTCACTGTGCCAGCGAGCGACCCGATCAATCGGTTGATCGGGCAAGACTGGCACCGCGATCACTGGTTCCAGACTGAATCCGACCGTGACGGCGCTTTTCGCGAAATGGCCAAACGCCATGGTTACTATCGGATCGGCGACGATCCGAGCCAGGTTCTGACCAAAATCTCGCGCCGGGTGAGCGCGAGCTAAGGGCTTGTACGCCAGTTGCAGCGCAATTCAGACCCGCTGCCAAAGCGCACTTAGTTGATTGGCGAGCCCAGGAACAGGTAGAGCGTACTCTCACCGTCTTCTGCGAAACCACTGGCCAAAAATAGTGGGCCAAAAAACGTATCGAAGCGCAGAAACAGACTGCCGTTGAAGATCAGGTCATTGAAGTCGGCCTCGTCACGCGTCGCCCATGCATTACCCGCCTCAATCGAAGCGCCGAGATACAGCGGCCAGTCGAACAAGCCGCCCCCGGTTCTGCCGGTGCGGCGCTGATAGACCACCTTGCCTAGCGCGGCATGCGGCGCAGCGATGGCACCGCGATCAAGACCGGACAGATTCAGAAACCCACCGAGCCGGTAGGCGGCGTTGACGACATTGTCAGCATTGTTGGCCGTGGCGAAATCAAGGCCGACTGACCACGTGTGCCGACCCCAGGTCCGGTAACCGCGATAGGTCGAGAAATACGTGGTGAAGTCCCGCTCTGACCCTAGCCCTTCCCTCGCCCAGTCGACGACCATTTCATACCGCGAGCCTTGCGACGGGAACACGGAATCGTCGAGCGTGTCGAAGCCGACGGAGGCGCGTAGCCCGCCCTGGTCGATATCGAAACGCTGCAGATTGGGGTCGCCCACGCGAACTTTGGCATCGCCATTGCCGCGATAAATGCCGGCTCGAATTTCAGCAATGTTGCTGATTTCGCGCCCGAAAAACAGCCCGGCCTCGCCTGAGGTTAAGCGATAGCGCGCTAAAGGATCCGCATCGGATATCAGATTCACGTTCGTCTGTTCAAAGTTGACGATCGGCGCCACGAAATACCGCAGGTCGAAACTCAGCGGCTGGAAAAACTCGGTCTCAATGCGAGTATTGGTGCCAAAGTCGAGACTCGTTCGCCACTCGGCCCCGAGGCGGTTGACCGCCGTGCGCAGATAGCGCGCAGACACACCAAACGCGCCGGAGCCCTCGAAGTCCTCTTCGAACGCAATGCCGAACCGCATATAGCCCGGCCCCCACGACTTGGCACGCGCATCGATCTCCAACCCCGTTTCCTCGCCGCGTTGAACGACGCGATAGTCCACCTGCTCGAAGAGGCCAAGGCCATAGATCTTGGCGAGGTCTTCGCGCAATCGCTCCGTCGACAAAGGCGCACCCGGTTCGGTTGCGATACGTGCCTGAATGACGCGCGGCGAGATCTCGGCATCGGTGCGCAAATCCACAAACGCCGGCACAAAATCCAGACCGGCGCGCTGGCGGCGCATCGCGTTAACTGTTGCGTAGCGATCGGCAGTCAGTGCATAACGCTGCAACCCCGGCGTGGCATCGACCGCACTTTGATAACCGATTTCAATGGCATCGAGCGCCGACAGAAAATCGGTCGACGACAATAAGCCTAATGCAGGCTGGATCAGCAGGTCTTCTGCACTGAGCAAGCGACGCTGTTCGCGAGTCTCTCGCTCGATCAAAATCGTCAGCATCTGGTTGGATACGGCCAGTGCAGAGTCGATGCTGTCTGCTGGCAACAGCGGAAACCCGACATCAACCGCGATAATGATGTCGGCACCCAGTTCCTGCGCCACCTCGACGGGCAGGTTCATTGCAATACCGCCATCCACGAGCGTACGGCCATCGACTTCGGCAGGCGCAAACACACCGGGTGCGGACATACTGGCACGCATCGCCTGGGCCAGATCGCCCTCGCCGATGACGACCGTCTCTCCGGTCACAATGTCGGCGGCGACCGCTCGAAACGGCGTTGGCAGGTCATCGAAATTCTTGATTGACGAGGTCGACAGCGAAAACTCTCGGAGGTAGAGCGCCAGCTTTTGAGCCTGGATCAGGCCTTTCGGCAGCCGCACCTTGCCATCGCGGACGCCGAGTTCGAAGTTGACCAGAAAGTCGTCATCATCGCGTTTGCGACGGTAAGTCAAATCACTGCGTGGTGGTGCATCGATAAAGGCATCCAGCCAGTCAATATCGCGAATCACCTGCTCGAGTTCATCGGCGTTTAAGCCGCTGGCATATAACCCGCCGACGACGGCGCCCATGCTGGTGCCAATGACAATATCGACGGGCACCTGCAATTCTTCGAGTCGGCGGATAACGCCCACGTGTGCAGCGCCCCGCGCACCGCCTCCCGATAACACCAAAGCGACCCGTGGCCGCGCCTCATCTCCACTCGGCGACGCATCAGGCGCTGGCGCGTTGTCGCCCAGCACAGACCCGCACAGACCCAGCCACAGAATAGCCGCGGCTGCCCACCGATTGTGTGACCACTTCCCCATGGCGGGCAGTATACCGCGCGGTCGCATTGGCACCTATGCACCGGATAGCGGATAATTGGGAGACAGGCCGGCGATCGCCGGCTGCACGATTATTGGGAGCACAACATGTCAGAACCGACCATTACGCCGCCGGCCAACGGGGAAAAGATCACCATCGATAACGGCACACTCAACGTGCCGGATCGGCCCATCATTCCGTTTATCGAAGGCGACGGCACCGGTCCGGATATCTGGCGCGCGACGGTGCGGGTGCTGGACGCCGCTGTCAGCAAGAGCTATGGCGACCAACGCAAGATTGAATGGGTCGAAATCTTCGCTGGGCAGAAGGCGAACGACCTCTACAATAGCTGGCTGCCCGAATCGACGGTCGATGCCTGCCGCGAATATCTGGTGTCCATCAAGGGCCCGCTGACCACCCCGATCGGTGGCGGTATCCGCTCGCTCAACGTGGCGTTGCGGCAAATGCTTGATCTGTATGTTTGTCTGCGACCCGTGCGCTGGTTCAACGGCGTGCCGTCGCCAGTACGCACTCCAGGTGAGGTCGACATGGTGATTTTCCGCGAGAACACCGAAGACATTTATGCCGGCATCGAGTTCGAGAAAGGCTCAGAAGCCAACGCGAAGTTTCTCGAGCTGTTTAAGGAGAACTTCCCAGCGGAATACGGCAAGATCCGCTTTCCCGAGACAAGCGGCATTGGCTTGAAGCCGGTTTCGGAAGAAGGCACAGGGCGCCTCGTGAAAGCTGCGATCGAGTATGCGATTGCCAACAAGCGCAAGAGCGTCACGTTTGTCCACAAGGGCAATATCATGAAGTTCACCGAAGGCGCATTCCGCAACTGGGGCTACGAGATGGCCGAACGCGATTACCCGGGCCAAACCTACACGTGGGATCAATACGATCGCACCAAGGCAGAACACGGATCGGCTGCAGCGAATGAAGAACAGGACAAAGCGATCGCCGATGGCAAGATCATCATCAAAGACGCCATCGCCGACATTACGCTGCAACAGGTACTGACACGACCAGCCGAGTTCGACGTGCTGGCAACGATGAACCTGAATGGTGACTACCTATCGGATGCGCTCGCTGCACAGGTCGGCGGTATCGGCATCGC
>JBCAZB010000028.1:0-14009 GCA_038533315.1 Pseudomonadota bacterium
GCCGGCAGACGTCGTTATCGTCTGACCGGTTAGAGCCGTCAGCGCAGGCTACGGTCACGTCTGCGCTAAGGTGTTAAACGTAGCGGTGATAACCGTTTTGTTGATGATGGATTGACAGTATGGCTTGGAACGAATCAGGAAACGACAAGGATCCGTGGGGCAACCGACGGCGACCGCAGGGGTCCAACGACCTCGACAAGATGGTCGGCAACTTGCAAAAGAAAATCAGCCGCATGTTCGGCGGAGACGGTGGCGGTGACAGCTCCGCGATGGGCGTTGGTGTTGTGTTCATCATCGGTATCGCCGTGTGGGCACTGACCGGTTTCTACCGAGTCGACCAGGCGGAGCGCGGTCTCGAATTACGGTTCGGCAAGTTCACCACTATGTCCAATCCGGGGCTGCATTGGCATTTCCCGTATCCGATCGAGACAGTTGAGCTCGTCAATGCATCGGTGATCGATCGCTTCGAGAAAAAAATCCCGATGTTGACAGCCGATGAGAATTTCGTGGTCATCGATCTCGCCGTGCAGTTTCGACGCAGTAATCCGGTGGATTATCAATTCAATGTCCGCGACCAGATCGGTACGGTTTCCGATGTGAGTGAGAGCGCCATCCGCGAGGCGGTGGGCGCGCGCACGGCGGACTTCACATTGGTCGGTGACCGCGCCGAGGTCGCGAGCCAGACGAAAGAGCTGATTCAGAATGCGCTGGATACCTACAAAGCCGGTATCGAGGTGACGTCAGTGAACCTGCAGCAGGTCGACTTTCCTTCAGAAGTACAGTCGGCTGTACAGGACGCGGTGAAGGCGCGGGAAGACAAGGAACAGGCCAAATTGAGCGCCGAGACCTACGAAAACCAGATCATTCCGGAGGCGCGCGGTGAACGTGCCCGAATGATCGAGGCGGCCGAGGCCTACAAGCAGCGTGTCATCAATGATGCTGAGGGTGATGCTTCGCGCTTCACCTCATTACTGACCGAGTATCGAGCAGCGCCAGAGGTCACGCGCGAGCGTTTGTATATCGATGCGATCGAGTACGTTTACAGCAACACCAATAAGGTGTTCATCGATACGGAAGGTAACGGCAATCTCTTGTATTTGCCGGTGGACAAAATGCTGGATCGTGCCCGCAGCACGACGACCAATCGACCTGCCGTTACCGCACCGCGTCAGACGACGTCACGTGCCAACGGTAGTGACGACGATGTCGCGCGAACGACGCGCGCACGGAGGAGCAGACAATGAATGCTAAATTTTCAGGTTTTCTGGTTTTTGCGGGTCTGGCGTTGATCGCGCTGGCGATGTCTGCTTTTGTTGTCGATGAGCGGGAACATGCACTGAAACTGCGTTTTGGTGAAATCGTCAAGGCAGACTACGAGCCTGGGCTGCACTTCAAGATCCCAGTGGTCAACAACGTGCTGAAATTTTCGGATCAGGTGCTGACGTTCTCACCGCCGGCAGAAGAGATTCTGACCAGCGAGAAGAAGCCGGCGTCTGTCGATTTCTTCGTGAAGTACCGCATCATGGATCCGCTCGAATACTACATCTCGACGCGTGGTATCGAGGAGGTGGCTGAAAACCGCCTGCTGCAAATTATCAAAGCAGCGATCCGTACCGAGTTCGCCAAACGGACGATGCAGGAAGTTATTTCCCTCGAACGTAATGAACTGATGCGTGACATGATGAGCGAGGCCTCGTCTCTTGCCGATGATCTTGGCATCAGCCTGATCGATGTGCGCGTGAAGCAAGTGGAGTTTTCCGATCGGGTTGCAGCGTCGGTATACCGCCGCATGAGTGAAGAGCGCGCCCGTATCGCTGCCGAACTGCGCGCCGAGGGTAACGAGGAGGCCGAGCAGATACGCGCGGCCGCAGATCGTGAAAGCACCGTCATCCGCTCTGAAGCGTATCGTGATGCACAGCGCATTCGCGGTGAGGGTGATGCGTCGGCGGCAAGCATCTATGCGGATGCCTACAATCAGGATCCCGAGTTCTATGCGTTCTACCGGAGTATCGAGGCGTACAAGAACTCGCTTGGAAAATCCGGCGATATGCTTGTGCTGGATCCCGATAATGATTTCTTCCGCTATCTGAACAACCGCGACGGCGAATAAGTAAAGCGCCGTTTTTTGGCGCCGGGCATGACGGTCGCGAGCGTAGCGTCGGACCCACTGCCCGGGGTGCGCGATCTTCGGTAATCGATAGCCATGCCATCACTAAAACAATCAGGGGCTCCTATTCATGGGCAAAAATATTGTCGTTGTCGGCGCGCAATGGGGTGACGAAGGTAAAGGCAAGATAGTCGATCTTTTGACCGATCGCGTGTCCGCGGTCGCCCGTTTTCAGGGTGGTCACAATGCCGGTCATACCTTGGTGATCGATGGCCAGAAAACAGTTTTACACCTGATTCCATCGGGCGTCCTCAGAGAGGGTGTTCAATGCTTGATCGGAAACGGCGTTGTGATTTCGCTGCCGGCACTAATCAAGGAGATGGATGGCCTGGTAGCGAACGATGTCCCTGTCTTCGAGCGGCTGCGTATCAGTCCCGCGTGCCCGCTTATTCTGCCGTCACACATTGCGCTCGATGCGGCTCGCGAGAAGGCGCGGGGAGCCGCTGCGATCGGCACGACAGGTCGCGGTATCGGACCCGCCTACGAAGACAAGGTGGCACGTCGCGCGTTGAGAATTTCGGATCTGTTCCTCCGAGAAAAATTCGCTGCCAAGCTCGGCGAAATACTCGACTACCACAACTTTGTACTGAAGCATTACCTCGGTGCGGCGACCGTTGATTTTTCTGAATCACTGGACGAAGCTCTGCAGCTTGCCGAGCGGGTATCACCACTGGTGGCGGACGTTACCGGCATTTTGCATGATTTACATGAACGTGGTGAGAACACGTTGTTCGAAGGCGCGCAGGGTACGCTGCTCGATATCGATCATGGCACTTACCCGTTTGTCACGTCTTCCAATACGGTAGCTGCAGGCGCAAGCATCGGCACCGGTATCGGGCCGACACAGATTGATTATGTGCTCGGGATCGTCAAAGCGTATGCGACGCGGGTTGGGGCAGGACCCTTCCCAACTGAGTTGATGGACGATGATGGTGCGCATCTTGCGCGCGTCGGTGCCGAGTTCGGGGCGACGACGGGCCGTCCGCGCCGCTGTGGTTGGTTTGACGCGGTTGCGTTACGTCGCTCTATCGTTAACAACGGCATCTCCGGTTTGTGTGTCACGAAGCTGGACGTGCTGGATGAGTTTGAAACAATCCGCATGTGCACCGGGTATCGAATCGATGGCGAGGTCATCGCATCCCCGCCGGTAATCGTCGATCGTTTCGCCGAAGTGGAGCCGGTCTATGAGGATGTTCCCGGCTGGCAGAGCAGCACAGTCGGTATTACGGAGTTCTCGGAGCTGCCGCAAAAGGCGCGCGAGTATTTGGCGCGCATCGAGCAAATCGTCGAGACCCCGGTCGATATCGTATCCACCGGTCCGGGTCGTGAGCAGACGATAACGCGACGCGATCCGCTCAACAGCGACTAGCTTACGTCTTGCAACCACTGAGCATACAGGCAGGCCCTGCAGCGTTGGCGCACCTGCGCGAGCACGGGTTTCGCGGCAGCGATGTGCGAGCGATGGCGGGTGCCTCTGGAGGCGCCAAGTGGCTTGTCCTGGCAGGAATCGACAAGGCGCTCATTGATCACCTGCTACCGACGCTAACGGCACCGGTACATCTGCTCGGCTCGTCGATTGGGTCGTGGCGTTTTTCGTGTTACGCGCAGGCCAACCCACGTGCTGCGCTGGCGCGGCTTGAACAGGCTTACGTCGAGCAGACATACAGCGAGAAGCCGGATCGGCATGAAATCAGTACCGTCGGTCGCAACATGTTGACGCATATCATCGGTGACGCAGGAGCCGCCGAGATCGTGGCGAACCCCATTCTCCGAACGCACATCATGGCCGTGCGTGCCCGTCATCTGTGTGCCAGTGAACGAACGCCTGTTTTACTGACCGGGCTCACGGCTGCCATGCTGGCAAACCTGGCTCGTCGCCGCGCCCTAGGGTGGTTTTTTGAGCGTGCGCTTGTGCACGACCCGCGCGATACGCCGCCGTTTCTGGGTGTTGCCGATTTTCCGATCCAACACATCGCGCTGCAGGCCGATAATGTGATGCCAGCTGTGCAGGCATCGGGTGCGATTCCGATGGTGTTGAATGGTGTCAGTCCGTTACCGGGGGCCAAGCCAGGTGTGTATCGAGATGGCGGTATTATCGACTACCATTTCGACCTACCGTTGTCGTGCGATGATGGGCTCACGCTGTACCCGCATTTCTATGAGCATCTGACGCCCGGGTGGTTCGACAAGCGTCTAGCTCGCCGCAGACCCGCCCCGGAACACCTTGATCGGGTGATTCTGATCGCGCCGTCCAAGGCGTTCGTGGCAGCGTTGCCTTACGGCAAGATTCCTGACCGCAACGATTTCAAAGCGCTCGACACAGAGAGTCGCTTACGCTATTGGCGTCAGGTGCTGGCGGAGAGTGAGCGTCTCGGAGAGGCGCTGTTGCAATGGATGCAAAGCGATGATCCGGCGGCCCATTGCCGCGCCTTAACCTGAGGCTCGCGCCGTCAGGTCATCGATCAGTGCGCGAACCTCTTCAATCATCAGGTGATCACCACTGTCGCGCCAGCCTTGCAACATCACGATATCGTCGAGGCCGGTGATCAGCAGTCCGTCCACCTCGCCAGCTCGCAATGCCGCACCGGGTACAGCGAGCACCGGCCGCAGCCGAATCATCTTACCGAGTGGTTTACTGAGCTCGTGCTGAAGGCGCTGGCATCGTGCACGAATATCCGAAAGCGCAATCGTCCGTTTGCCGATATGCAGCCGATCACCTAAGCGCGTCGCATCGCCGACATTCGGATCGGTGATCGTTGTGATGGCGTAGGTCCCACGAACGCTAACCAGGACGTGGTCGATCGTTTTGGTGTCGGTCTGAATGCGTACATCGTGGAACACCCGGCAAAGATCTGCATCGACGCCAGACAGTTTGGCGGCGACTTGTCGAAGTACGCGAACGCGCAGTCTTGCGGCGCGACAGCGTCTCCCGTGTTGGAAAGCACCGAAGCACAGCGCAACGACAACCACTGTGGTTAATGAAATCAGGAAGACCGCAAGTAACGTCTGCGTTGCAAGAAAGCCAATCAGCTCAGTGGGCAGCAGGACCACTGCAATAGCGGCCGACAGCGCGGTCATCAATGCGGCATAGACCGGGCCGAATGCGGCCGCTGCGGTCAAAAAGCGACGCGCTGCTTGCCCGGCTTCGTTCAATAGCGGTGGTCCGCTTCGTGTTCGTCGTTGCGCGAGTTTTTCGTAGCCGATGCGAACGAGCGCAGACAGCAACACGAGCGTCGTGGCTACCAGTGCCACGCTCGCGATCCAGCCCGCCTCTGCGAGGCTTAAGATGTGAACAACCCGTGATGATTCATACAAGCACTGTACGGTGCGAACCTACGCGTCGCTGTGACGGTGGTCACGGCCAGGGAACCACCTACGGAACAGCGACAATTGTCGGTTGATCCGTTACTCTTGGCGTTTTCCCAGATTGGAAGCTGCTATGACGCTTGATCAGATTTTCGAAAAAATGCCGGCTGCGCTGAATGCCGACGCTGCTGGTGGTGTAGATGCCACGATACAATTCAATACCAGTCAGCCACGAAATGTTGTGATCAAGGACGGTGCTTTGACTGTCAATGACGGTTCCGCGGATCGTTACACCGTAGCGATCAATATGCAGGATGATGATCTCGTGGACTTGCTGACCGGCAAGCTCGATGGCATGACAGCCTTCATGACCGGCAAACTCAAGCTTGATGGCGACATCATGTTTGCACAGAAAATTGGCAGCTTGTTCAGTGCTTCCGCGCTGAAAGGCTAGCGCCTAATGATGAGAGGAATCGACATGATGCGGATTTCGACTGCCGTGGCTGTGCTCAGCCTGATGTTTGCGCCGCTGGCTGTAGCGGCCGACGACGAGAAGAAAGAAGACAAGCCGAAAACCGTGGCGGAACTGACCAAGGACCATACGCGTAGCGATGGCTTGCTTACGTTGTTTCGCGAAGACAAGACGGGCGCACTGAAAGTACTGATTCCAGCGGCATTGCTTGACCAGGAATTGATCTATTTCGCCCAGGCGGCTGACGGCGTTGTCCAGACAGGCTATTTTCGCGGTGCTTATCTGGCCAACGGTGTGATCAAACTCCGCCGCAGCTTCGACGCCATCGAGGTGGTCGGTGTCAATACCAACTACTACTTCGATCCGGACAATGCGATCTCGAAAGCCGCCAGCGCGAACATCAGCGACGCCATTCTCGCGAAGCAAAAAATTCTTGCTGAGGACGAAGAGAGCGGGTCGATTCTGATCGATGCCGGGCCATTGTTTTTGAAAGAGACGATGTTGCAGGTGAAGCCATCGCCGAATCCTGATGGCAACCCGAAGGCTTATTCCCTCGGCTCGCTGTCGGATGACAAGACCAAATTGTTGGGCGTACGCAGTTATCCGCAAAACAGCGATTTCGAAGTGGAGTACGTCTATAGCAATCCTGCCCCGACGGGTTCGACGGGCCGGGATATCACAGACCCGCGCAATGTCTCCGTTCGCGTGTTGCATAGCCTGATAGCGATGCCAGATAACGATTTCGAGCCACGTTTCGACGACCCTCGAGTGGGCTTCTTCACGACGCAGATCACCGACCTCACCTCGACCAGTGCCACACCGTACCGTGATTTGATCGATCGCTGGCATCTCAAGAAGAAAGACCCTGCCGCAGCCGTGTCTGACCCGGTCGAGCCGATCACATTCTGGATTGAAAACACGACGCCCGAAGAGTGGCGGGGACTGATCCGCGATGCAGCTCTGGAATGGAATAAGAGTTTCGAGAAAGCCGGGTTCAGCAACGCGGTTGCTGTGCGCGTGCAACCTGATGACGCTGACTGGGATGCCGGCGACATTCGCTACAACGTGCTGCGTTGGACGTCCTCGCCCAATCCACCGTTTGGCGGTTACGGCCCGAGCTTTGTGAATCCACGAACTGGCCAGATTCTGGGCGCCGATATCATGCTTGAGTATTCGTTCCTGAATCGCGGCACGCTGTTGCGGCAGTTGCTCAGTGAGGGAACAGCGCTGAACGATTTCCATCCAACCAGCATGGCGATGGCCGAACAGTTTTGCTCGCTGAGTGACGGCTTACGCACCGAAAATGCGGTGGCGGGTGCGCTGCTCAGCGCGCACGGCGATCACGCCTTGGATCAGCAGCTGGTGCACGACTCCATGCACTATCTAATCCTGCACGAAATTGGTCACACCCTCGGCCTTAATCACAATATGAAGGCGACGCAATTGTTGTCTCCAGCGGAGGCATTGTCGCCGACAAAGACGGCCAATGGTGTCTTGGCTGGTTCGGTGATGGATTATCCGGCGGTGAATTACGCGCCGGCAGGTACTGAGCAAACCCTGTTCTACACGGTGACACCGGGCCCTTACGACGATTGGGCGATCCGCTTCGGTTATGCCGAAGACATTGCCGACGCGGCGACAAGAGACGCACATCTCGCGCGCTCGACTGAGCCCGAACTCGCTTTCGGTAACGACGCAGATGATATGCGTGCGCCGGGTAAAGCGATCGACCCGCGCGTGAATATTTATGATATGTCGAGCGATGCCATCGGCTACGCATCGACCCGCATGCAACAGATCAGCGATGGCTTTGGCAAACTGAAAAACACGACTCCGCACGCCGGTGGTTCCTATCAGGAGACCCACGACGCGTTCGTTATGTTGCTGCGGGGCTGGGCGCGGTCAGCGGCCGTTGTTTCGCGCTACGTTGGTGGTGTGGCTGTCAATCGAGCGATGATCGGCCAGCCGGGCGCTGAGCCACCCTACACGCCGATCGACGAAGACACGCAGCGACGCGCGATGTCGGTCTTAACCGATCAGGTGTTTGCGCCGGATGTGGCGGACAATGCCGACGACGCGTATCGCTACCTCGCGCAGCAGCGCCGCGGTTTCAATTTCTTCGGCGGGCCTGAAGACCCCAAGATTCATCAATCGATTGTGTCCGTGCAAACGAGCGTATTGGCGCATCTCCTGCATCCGAACGTGTTGCAGCGACTTTCCGATTCCGCGTTGTATGGCAACTCGTATACGTTGGGCGACATGATGACGGAGCTGACTGATGCCGTGTTCGAGGCCGATGCGCGTGGCGACGTCAACACGTTGCGGCAGAATCTGCAGGTAGCGTTCGTTAAGCAAGTCGCTGGCATTAGCAAAGGCGATGGCTATGACAATTTGAGCCAGTCCATGGCGATCTACCAATTGCAACAAATCGATCGTTTGTTAGCGCGTAAACGCAGTGGTGAGGTATCAACGCGCGCCCATGTAGCGCATCTGCAGTTGTTAATCGAGCGCGCACTCGACGACGACTAGCGTAGAGCGACTCGACTACGAGAACGGCTCCATGGCGCGGTAGTGCCGGGGGCCGTTTTTTGTGCGCGTTGATCCGTTTTGTGCCGTATCAACGACACGGGGGCTGGGAAAAATGCGCTAAGTGGTTATACTGTGCGCCGTCGATCAGATCGATTTGATCCATGCGGGTGCTTAAGAATGGTGCCCAGGAGAGGACTTGAACCTCCACCTACTTTCGTAGACATGGACCTGAACCATGCGCGTCTACCAATTCCGCCACCTGGGCATCCAGCACTCTGCAGACGCAGAGCTTATGGCAAGGCGCGAGACTGTATCGAAGCTGATTTCCATTGTCAATGTGACAACCCAATTAACCGAATAGGAGGCCAATTGGCCAAGCAAAAACGTCGAAAGACGACAAATAAAAGCTCTGCGGAGTCCAACAGCAATCACCGTTACCAACATCGAGTTCCGGATAGAAATGCCGTTATCACACTGCTCTCCGAGCTCGCACGCCCGGTCGCGTTTGACCTGATTGCAGACCGCTTCAGATTGCGCGACCGTAAGGGCAAGAAGGCACTGGCCGAGGTGCTGACACGTATGCTGCGTAGCGGACAAATACTACTGAATCGGCAGGAACAATATTGTCTCGCGGAGAAGCTTGCGCTGATCAGCGGCACCGTGAGTGCGCACAAAGATGGCTTTGGCTTTTTGATGCCGGACGATAAGGATCAGGATGATCTTTATTTGTCGCCCCGTCAGATGCAGCGGGTGATGCACGGTGACCGCGTGGCTGGTCGCGTCATAAAACGCGACTCCCGTGGTGCCGAGGGCAAGATCATCGAGATACTCGAGCGCAACACAACCGAAGTAGCAGGCCGTTACATCCGGGAACGCGGTATCGGCTTGCTGGTGCCAGACAATCCGAAACTGACGCTGCGATTGCTGGTTCCTGAAAAGGAACGCGGCGGCGCGAAACCCGGCGAAATGGTTGTCGCGCGCATTCTCGATTACCCCGAGATTGATCAACAGGCGACGGCTGCGATTGATCGGGTTTTGGGTGCGCCGGACAAGACGGGCATGCCAACGGACCTTGCGATCCACTCGCATGGCATACCGCATGAATGGTCCCGGGCCGTTAACGATGAGGCGCGCAAGTTCGGTCGTACGGTGCCAACGCGGGCGAAGCAGGGCCGCAAGGATCTCCGCGACCTGCCGTTGGTGACGATCGATGGCGCAGATGCGCGTGATTTCGATGACGCGGTGTACGCCAAACGTCGCAAGTCGGGCTGGCGATTAGTGGTCGCGATTGCCGATGTGGCGCATTACGTTCAGCCGGATAGCGCGATCGACAAAGAAGCGATCAAACGCGCGACCTCTGTCTATTTTCCTGATCGTGTTGTGCCGATGTTGCCCGAGGTGCTTTCGAATGGATTGTGCTCGCTGAACCCCAAGGTCGACCGACTGTGCATGGTGTGCGATATGTCGGTGAGCGATACTGGCGAGGTGCAGCGGGCGCGATTCTATGACGCGGTGATGCGTTCACAAGCAAGACTGACCTACAGCAACGTCGGGCGCTATCTCGCGGGCGAGACCGGCGACAAAGCGATCCAGGGCGATATCGCGGCATCCATCGACGATCTGCACGCGCTCTACAAACAATTTGCCCGCCGGCGAGCCAAGCGTGGCGCGATTGAACTTGATCTGCCGCAACTGCGTATTCATATGAATGCGGATGGTGAAGTGCAGGGTATGCGTGCTTCGCCGCGCAATGACGCGCATCGACTGATCGAAGAGTGCATGATCGCCGCCAACGTCGAGGCGGCCAAGTTTATCGCGAAGAAGAAGGTGCATGCGTTGTTCCGTGTGCATGCGAAACCCAATGAAGAACGCTTCAATGAGTTTCGTCTCTATATGCTCGGTCTTGGCTTCAAAGTACCGCATGCGGCACACCCAAAACCGCGTGAGTTACGTCGATTGATGGCAAGCGCGCAAGATCGACCTGATGCCTATGCGATTAACATGGCATTGCTACGGTCGTTTGCTCATGCCGAATACACGCCGGACAACGAGGGACACTTCGGTTTGGCGCTGGATGCCTACGCGCACTTTACGTCACCCATTCGTCGTTACCCGGATTTGTTGGTGCATCGTGCGATTCGGCACATGACCAGTGGTGGCAAAGCACGTCAGTATCGCTACGGCGCAGAGCAAATGATCCGGCTGGGTCAACTGACGTCAGAGCGTGAGCGCAGAGCCGAGGAGGCGACGCGCGAGGTCGAAGCACTGCTGAAGTGTCAGTACATGCAGAAGCATCTGGGTGGACGCTTCGACGGCATCATCAGTGGTGTCACGCATTTTGGATTATTTGTGCAAATTACCAGCTTGCAAATTGATGGACTCGTGCACGTGTCCAACCTCGGTAGCGACTATTTCACGTATGAGCCTGAGCGCCAGCGTATGATCGGAAACCGCACCGGCAAAGTATTCGCACTGGGTGACGCGGTCGAGGTGATTGTGGACCGGGTCGATCTGGAATCACGGCAAATTGATTTCGTGTTGTATGACGATGCGCCGCCGTCGTCGCGACGCAGACGAGGTCGGTGATGGCCGCATCAAAGTACAGCGCGGGTATCCACGCCGCCAACCGTCTGCTTAAATCCATGCCGGATAAAGTCAGGAAGCTCTATCTAGACGAGCGCAGCAAGAATCCGCGTCTGACCGAGTTGAAGGTGCGAGCGCGCGAGGCTGGTATTCAGACACAGGGCGCGCGTAGCCATCGTCTCGACGATATGGCACAAGGCACTGCACATCAGGGCGTGGTGATCGAGCTGATCGATCTCCCAAATATTGACGAAGCGGCGCTGCGGGCAAAGATTGAGTCAGCACTAGCAGCGGGAGAGAAACCGTTGTTATTAGTGCTTGTTGGCGTACAAGACCCGCATAATTTGGGGGCCTGCCTGCGCACGGCGGAGGCGGCCGGCGTCACAGCGGTCGTCGTACCACGTGCCCGGGCCACGGGTTTGACACCGGCTGCTCGCAAGGTCGCCAGCGGTGCGGCCGAGATTCTGCCGCTAGTGGCGGTGCCGTCCATTGCTCGCGCGCTTGATTGGATCGGCAGTTATGGGATTCAGCGTATCGCGACCAGCGATGCAGCGAGCGGTTCGCTGTACGCGTGCGATTACCGTGCGCCGACCGCATTGGTCATGGGTACCGAAGGCGACGGTCTTAGTCCGGAAATCATGCAACGCTGTGATCAGACGATCGCTATTCCGATGGCTGGCGTGGTGGAGAGTCTGAATGTCTCGGTGGCAACTGCGGTCTGCCTGTACGAGGCGGTACGGCAACGATCGGCCTAACGATGCGCGTTTCAGGGGCGTCGCTAAGGTAGGTATAGATTCGTAAAGTCACCGCGAGACTGGCTACCGTTTCCCACGATCGCCGGCACCTTCGCGGTCCGACCAATGCAGGATTTTGCGGGTAACAAACAAATACAGCTTCTTACCGGTCTGTTGCCAGACCCTGGCTGTGATAGCCGGTGTCGCGAGGATCGCCTTTTCTCGCGCTGTCAGCGCCTCCGGCCGGTAGGTGCGTTTGTGTTTCAGGTAGTGCCGCAAGTCTTCGCGCGCCAATAGTCGAAACCAACGCCCGCGGCGCTGATGCACGGTCGCTAACTGGAAGTCGACAATCGCCGCCTTGCCATCACGCGTCACGAGCCAGTTGGGCTCCTTGGCGAGATCGTTATGTGCGATCCCGCAGCGGTGCATGATGCGCAGGCGACGCAATGCATCGATGTAATACGTGCGCTCCGTCGGTTTCGCGACATACATCGGTTCGCCAACAACAAAGCTGCGATCGAGTTCATCACGCCGAATACCGTACAAACGCGGAAATCCCGTACGACCCCCGAGTCTCGCCAGCGCGGTCGCTTCCCGTTTTGCCAGGCTGCGCGCCAGCCAGCGGGCCCACCACGGAGCGGTTGACAGGTCACGCCGGATCAACGTCGCCCCGTTGGGCATTGGCACAGCCAATATGCGACCGAAGGTGTCACTCTTCAGCGTCTCAGGCTGCGACGACATGGGGTTTTCGCGGTCAGTCATGTGCGGTGCATTGTTTCCAATGATATCGCAAAGGGCAAGGGTACTTTCGGTTTCGACGAAATCGTTGTGGCTGATACACTGCAAACAGGGGGACCTATGGCGGCAGCGGACAAACAACAAGCGGGACAAACGACGCGCACTACGCGACCTGCGTTTTTCTGCACGTCCGGCCCACTCGCCGCTGATCGTCCCGGCTACATCACCCGTCAGGTTGACGAGCAGTTAGCGGCTGCCGTTGCTGGCAGTACTTTTGTGCATGTCACAGGCTCGCCCCTGGTTGGCAAGACGAGCTTACTGCTGCGCTTCGCGCAGCAGATGCGCGATGCCGAAGAGCCAGCTGCGGTTGCGCAAATCGATCTCTCGCAACTGGCGCAGCGCGAGTCCCATAGAGATCCTGCGCGTTGGCTTTATGCCATAGCGTTTCGACTGTCGCGTCAATTACGCGTTGGATTCGATTTACAGGCCTGGTGGTCCGATAACGCGTTTCTACCGCATCAGCAGCGTATGTTTGAGCTGTTCCGGGAGTTCGTGCTGGCGTTTCCGACGCGCCCGGTTGTGTTGTTGTTTGATGACATTGACCTGGCGGAATTTGCGGACGCGACTGGACCCTTGCTGGCGGCAATCCGGATGGCATTCGATGCGCGCGCGACTGATCCAGCGATGGCGCGACTGTGTATCGTCTATGCCGGGCTGGGGGTCGCGAACAGAGCCAGTGCAGCAGCTTCGGATCTTCCTTTCGCCATCTCCACTGAAATTAACGTACGCTACTTTACGCTCGGCGAAACACTGCGGTTGGCGCCGGCGTTGGGCTTGCCGCGCAAGACGGCCGAGTTTGCAATGCAGCGCATCTTCGACTGGGCGTCAGGACAGCCAGCGACAACCCAGTATCTGGCCTATCAACTCGCCCGCGAAGACTGCGAGGATGATGTCGTCTCTGCCGTCGATCGATCAGTGTCACGCAACTTTGCAATACGGCGCGACCGCCAGGCACACCTGGTACTGCTCGGCATTGAAACGCGCATACTTGAGGCTGCGCCGCCACTGCGCCGTGCGATGCTGATCAGTCTCGGGATGATTGCGAAACACCGGCGCATGTTGTTCGATCCCGAGAGCGAGGCGCAGGCGATGTTGCTGCGACTGTCGGTGGTGCAATTGTCACCGGACGGGTTGCTCGACCCAACGAGCCGTCTGAGTCGCCAGTACTTCAATGCGGGCTGGGCGAATCGTCATTTACCGGCTCGCTACGCAGGTCTGGCCAAGGCAGCCGCGTTGGTCACAACCGCAATCTTGCTGCCTTACTGGTATCAGCAACTCCTGCCGAAGCCCGCGACGGCCGTTTTGAGCGACCCGACTAGCTCAATTGCGATGATTGAAGATAGTTTTGAGGGCTTGCGACGCTGGCCTGGCTATGGTGATGCCGCGCACCGTATGGCAACCGTAGCGCTCACTCAGAAAG
>JBCAZB010000029.1:0-13905 GCA_038533315.1 Pseudomonadota bacterium
CGCGTCAAGTTTGACTGACAGGTAGATGCCGTAATGACGTTTGTTGTGACTCAATCATGCATCAAGTGCAAGTACACCGATTGTGTCGAAGTCTGCCCAGTGGACTGTTTCCATGAGGGCCCGAATTTTCTGGCGATTGATCCGGACGAATGCATCGATTGCACCCTCTGTGAGCCCGAGTGCCCGGTTGAGGCCATCTATTCCGAAGATGAACTGCCGCCAGACCAGGAGCATTTTCTTGAGTTGAACGCCGAACTGGCGGCCAACTGGCCCGTCATCACGGAAGCAAAAGATCCACCGCCGGACGCTGACGACTGGAAAGACAAAGAACACAAGGATGAGCTACTGGAGCGCTAACACGCACCACGGGTCGCCGAATACAAAAAAGCCGACGTTTTGACGTCGGCTTTTTTTATTGTGTCAGACGGAGACCGTTAGGGCTGAGTGACCGCGGCTGCCGCCAGTCGCGATGCCAGATCAGGCGCTGGCACGTAGCCTGAAATGAGGTCGCCGTTCGGCATGACAATCGCGGGCGTGCCGCCCAGACCGACAGACAAACCGATTTCAAATTGCTTGGCAATGGCACTGGCATCACAGTTCGCTGCAGGCAGCGATTTATCATTTTTGGCATCGGTCATCGCCTTACGACGATTGTCAGCACACCAGACCTCTTCTGCCTTCTCCCACGAACGCGTGTTGGGTCCGCTGCGCGGGTAGAACAGATAGCGCACCGCGATGCCGGCTTCGTTGTAGGCGGTCATCTCGCGATGTAACTTGCGACAAAACGTGCAATCGATGTCCGTGAAAACAGTTACTGTATGCACTGCGTCTTCCGGACCAAAAACAATGGCGCCTGCGCTATCGGCACCCTCCAGCAACTCGAGCCTGCCTTTGGACATGCTCTCTTGCGTCAAATTGCGATTCTGTTCGAGATCGATCAACTCGCCCTGGAGTAGATAGCGCCCATCATCTGTCAGATAGGCCACCAGCGCACCCTGTTGAATTTCGAGTATGCCGTCTATCGGACCTGGCCCAATGGACTCCGGTCTGATGCGGGGAAACTTCTCAGCGATCGTTGCACGCACCGCTTCCAGTGATTCGTCATCATCATCAGCAAAGGCTGGCATCGCAAAGGTCATGAAGGCCAAAGCGAGTGCCCATGCACGCGTCAACTTTGTCACTCGAACATCTCCTGTCTGGCGGCGAGCGCGGATAATCCCATGGAGCTCCACTGATATGCAACTCACTGTCTCTAAGACCCGATGACATGAGCAAAAGTTTCAAATCGATTCGGCGCGTCGTTGTGGGGTCCCGCACAAGTTGTCAAAAAGCAGACGCCACGCCAAACATCAGCCCATACCGCAGGCTTTGGCTAGGAGAGACTGCCGTCTAACCCCGCGGGTGGTGACGTTCGTGTAAGTCTTTCATGCGCTCGCGCGCAACATGCGTGTAGATTTGAGTGGTCGACAGATCGCTATGTCCCAGCAACATCTGAACAACTCGTAGGTCAGCACCGTGATTGAGCAGATGTGTGGCAAACGCGTGGCGCAAACTATGCGGCGACAGACCATCCTGGATATTCGCCTTTTGCGCATAGCGCTTAATGATGTGCCAGAACGCTTGACGGGTCATGCGATCGCCACGACGAGTTGGGAAAAGATATTCGGTCTGACGCTCCAGTAAGATTTCGAGCCGCGGACCTTCGATGAAATCACGGAGCCAACGCTGCGACTCTTCGCCCAGCGGAATCAGCCGTTCGCGATCGCCTTTACCGACGATGCGAAGCACGCCCTGGTTTAGATTCACTTGCGATTGCTTCAGGCTGATCAGCTCTGTGACACGCAGCCCGGTTGCGTACAACAGCTCGAGCATCGCGCGGTCGCGATGACCCAGCGGATCCGAAACATTCGGTGCCGCCAGTAACGCATCAACTTCGTCTTCGGTCAGCGTTTTTGGCAGCGAACGACCGATACGCGGCATTGCGATATCTACAGTCGGATCATCGTCGCGAAGATTCTCGTTGGACAGGTAGCGATAGAAGCGCCGGAAGCTCGATAGCTGACGTGCTGTCGAACGGGGCTTAGCGCCCTCTTCAACCCGCCATTCGATAAAGCCCAGAAGGTCAGCCTTAGCGGCGTTCTCAACCGCAACACTCCGGTCGCTGAGCCAACGCGCTAACGACATCAAATCCGCACGATACGCGCCCAACGTATTTTTCGAGAGGCCACGCTCCGCCCAGATGGCATCGAGAAACTGGTCGATGATCTGTTCTGCACCACTCAAAACGCTATTCGCGCTGCTGTTATCATTTGTTGCCATTAAAGCCATCTGTATACTATTGAATCCGCAGCTGACCGGCGTCCATCAAGTTGCCAGATCAGAAACAATACTGCTCTCAGACTTCATTGCTGAGACCGTTGCGGGTAAGACACTAGTGCTCCCCGTGCTTGGCGATATCTTCTGATTGACCACCGAAAATTGCCGTGATCGCGTTCACAGAACGCGTAGGCGTTAACATAAAGTGATCGTCATCACAGTCTGGAATGTGAACCAGGCCACATAAACTGCAGGACTTTCGCGTGAAGACAATCCTTCGAAAAATTGCGCATGGCATTTACGGTTTCTGGTTTGTTGCCGTATTCGCCGCGTGCGCAGTTCTGGCGCTGCTGTCGGTGTTGTTGATACCTACACTGTCCCTTCGACAGCGCTTCGTACGCAGATTCACACAGTGCATTTTCTGGTTGACTGGCACGGGTCCCGTCGTGAACGGATTGATGCACCTGCCTGACGGTCCCTGCATGCTGGTCGGCAATCACGCGAGCTATCTGGATGGGCCGGTGATGACCGCCGTCTTGCCGCCGCGATTTTCGTTTTTGATCAAAGCGGAAATGAACGCGGTGCCCCTGGCCGGTTTTCTGCTGCGCCGTATCGATTCGTTTTTCGTCGACCGCTCAAAGGCCAGCAAGAGTGCCACATCAGCACGGCAAATCATCCGCGCCGCACGCGCCGGGCGCGCGCTGGGCGTGTTTCCGGAAGGCACCTTTGATGACACACCCGGGCTGAAACAGTTTCAGAAAGGCGCATTCGCGGTCGCCAAGGCAGGTAGCATGCCGATCGTGCCATTCGTCATCTCAGGCACCCGGCACATCCTGCCGGCGAGTAGCGTATGGCCAAAGCCCGGCCGCATTCACGTCACTTTGTTCGCCCCGGTAGCAGTCGACGATGTGCTCAACCACGATGTCGTGACACTCCGCGACCAGGTCCGACACACGATCATCGAACATCTGGATGAGCCCGACTTGTTAGCTGACGACGACAACGACGCGCAGCAAAAAAACCAGCCGCTGAAAACCAACAACGCCGCATAAAGCGGCGCTGTTGTGATTTATTTGCTTTCAAACCTTTTGCGATCAGGTCGTATTGGCAGCGACCCGGTTAGCGCTCTGCAGCCGATCGTTGACGTAAGCAATCCACGCTGCAGCACTCTGTTTCTCGACGGTTGTACCCTCTTCCGCTGCAACCTTGAAGGCGTTCAACGCTGCACGCCACTGACTTAGCTCCGTGTGCGCAGTGCCGATCAGGAGGTGCGCTTCGCCGCGGTTCTTGTAACCTTGCTCCAACGCCTTGTTCGCGGACGCGATCGCGTTTTCCCACTGCGTCAGCTCGTTGTAGACCTTGGCGCTTTCGATCGCGAATTTGGGGTCACCGGTCAAATCGGCTAGTTCATCCATGACGGTCAGCGATTTTTCGAATTCCTGAGCACCCGTCCAAGCAGACTGCAGCAACTCGAGGTTTTTCCGGGTTCTGGTAATCCGGCCCGCCGCCATCTCCGATGACAAAATGTCGCCGGCGGTATACGGAATGGTCAGGAACATATTCAAACGCACCAGATTCAGAATCTTGTCTTCTTCCTCAACGAGACCTTTGCGGTAAGCCACCATCAGCGTCGACAACGCCTCCTGGTCTTGACGCAGCTTCATGTGGGCGCCGTAGAGGGTGTCCCAGTAGGTCTTTTTCTCAGGCCAGAACTGAATCATCTTCTGTAAGAGCGGCACCGCTTTCGCAATTTGGTCCGTCTCGAAATAGACCGCCAGGTTCAATTGGTACCAAGGCTCCTGCGGCTTCTCAGACAGCGAGATCGCCTTCTCAACGTAGGGCAATGCACTGCGATAATCTTCCATCTGCGCGAAGCTCGAGCCGATCAACATATACGCATCGCCGGGCGGATCGGCTTCGTACTTGAACCACTCGCGGGCGGTGTCGATTGCTTTCTGGTACTGGTTCTGGGCCATGTACAAACCGGCCAGCGAATACAACATGCCTTGCTGGGCGTCTGGGGTCAGCGCGTTTTCCCCAATTGATTTTTCGAAGTTCTCGATCGCCTCTTTGTATTTGCTGTCATTCGCATAGATGAAACCGATAGTCTGGTAGATCAGCGCTTTCTCATAACCATTCAAACGACTGCTACTCAGCATAGCCTTGGCCTTTTGCATCGCTTCGGCGTTCTGATTTTCGCCCATCAGTTCATGAATGGCGCCGAGTCGTTTGTAGGCCGTTTCGGACATGGTCTGTTGATTACTGGTTTCGCGCTCCAGCACGACGCGGTCATCACGTAGCTCATCCTGCGCCATTGCCGCAGTCGGCAGGGCCACAAAACCTAACAACAAAAATAACGGTGTCATTCTCATAACAGCATTCATCCAGTGACAGGCTCGCGCCTAGTTCATCTTGAAATCGAGGGTAAAAGAGGCAGGACGCGCAATTGCCTGTCCATCAACAACCCGCGGTTTAAATTTCCACTTATACAAAGCCTGGCGCGCAGCGCGATCGAAAATACGCCGCGGCTGCGACTCCAGCACCTCAACGTCGGAGACTGATCCGTCGGCCTCGATCGTAAAGCCGAGCTTAACCCAGCCCTCTGTACCGTCCAGCAAAGCCTCACGCGGATATTGCGGCTGGATCATCACAATCGGAATGACGTCGCCTTCTTTGGGTGGTCCGCTGGCGCCCATGCCGCCGAGATACGGGCCCTGGCCGCCGATTGCGACTGCGACATTCGGCGTTTGAATATCCGGCAGATCGGGTGGCGGACGATCGTCATTAGACACCGTCAACTTCGGTGGTGGTGGCGGCTCTTTCGGTTCTTCCGGCTCCGGCGGCTTGCGGCGATCCTTCAGATTGGTGATTTCATCCTGTTTAACGCGGACGAAATCGAGATTGACGCGGTCTTTGTCTTTGTCATCGATGTTGAGGTCACCCGCGATCAGCGCGTGCATCAACAGGAACAATCCGAGTGCGACCAGCGCACCTATGCCTACTGAGCCAAAATATCGCATCGTGCCCTCCTCAAGAGCCTTCCTGTTCGGCGGCTACTGCAATATCGATAACGCCACCCAACCTGATCTGGTCCATGATGTCAATGACGACCCCGGTAGGCGCACCCTCATCCGCAATGATGACTGCCGAGCTTTCCGGGTTTTCGGCGGTGGCCTCTTCCACCCGCTGGCGGACGGCCGTCAGCTCGATCTGATTCTTGTTGAACCAGATATCACCTTGCTCGGTGACACCAATAAGAATGTTGCTGCGCGCGCGAACCGATGCAGTTTCGGCTTCGGGCCGCGTCGGATCGATGCCCGTTTCCTTGACGAAAGACGTCGTGACGATAAAGAAAATCAACATGATAAAGACGATGTCGAGCATCGGCGTGATGTTGATTTCGGTTTCTTCTTCCGCTTCTGAGTGTCGTTTTGCCACGTAGTTTTCCTATCAGTCTGCCAGCGCCGCCAGCGATACGGCCTGAGCGCCCGCCACGCGGGCCTGATCAACGACCCGCACCAGGATGCCGGCGTCCGCATCACGATGTGCTGCGACAACCACTGAGGCATCAGGCTTCAACGCCAGACGGCTTTCGATGTTGGCCCGCACCGCCCGGATGTCCGTCGCTCGATCGCCGATAAAGATGCTACCGGTCGCGTCGATCTTGATCGCCACCACCTCCGAGATCTCGACATCCTTCGGCGGCTCGTTCGACGGCCGTGTCAAATCGACGCCGCTTTCCTTCACAAACGAGGTCGTTACGATGAAGAAAATCAACAAGATGAAGACGACATCTAACATCGGCGTGATGTTAATCTCAGCTTCCTCTTCCGCCTTTCTTTTTCTGGTACTCATACTTTGTATTCACAGCCTCGATCAGTGATGAACGAGACTGTCCTCCAGTGTTCCGACCTCGCGAGTCGCTCTTCGTTCCAGCAATACCGAGACGTAAAGCCCGGAGAGCGCAGCGACAAGGCCCGCCATGGTTGGAATGGTGGCCTGTGATACACCGCCCGCCATTAGGCGGGCGTTACCGGTGCCATGGAATGCCATGACCTCAAACACCTTGATCATGCCGTAGACCGTGCCGAACAAACCGAGCAGCGGCAGCAACGCCATAATCGTCTTGATGATTGG
Source organism: Pseudomonadota bacterium (assembly GCA_038533315.1). Classification (GTDB taxonomy): domain Bacteria; phylum Pseudomonadota; class Gammaproteobacteria; order Steroidobacterales; family Woeseiaceae; genus CALBPI01. Next base: position 6,454 of record JBCAZB010000029.1, read on the forward strand.
CAAGTATTGACGGGCCTGCACCGATACCTCGGAAATCAGCATGTCGCGGATGCGATGCGCTCCCCACGAGGTCTGATCGCGGCGGCCTTCCCATTCGTCGACAACGCGGTCTCTGAGACCCGGCATCACCGACCGGAAAAACCACAGCCGCTCGATGATAAACGTCCACATGATGGTCGTTGCCAGCAAGATGAGGTAAAGCACCGGGCCGCCCGTCTCAAAGAACGAGCGCAGCGCAACAATGACCGACTCAATGTAATACATCGAGCTATCAGACCTTCTCTGAGTGACGCGCGATGATACCGGCGCTCTGCTCTTCCAGTACCTCAACCAATGCGCGGCTGCGGCCGGATACGATCGTATGCAGGAACACCAGCGGAATCGCGACAATCAAACCCAGCATCGTGGTCACGAGTGCTTCAGAGATACCGCCAGCCATTAGCTTGGGATCACCGGTGCCGAACAGCGTAATCGCCTGGAAGGTGTTGATCATACCAACGACCGTACCGAGCAGACCCAGCAACGGCGCCACCGCAGCGAATACCTTAATGATTGACTGACCTTTTTCGAGCGGCGGCACTTCCCGCAGAATCGCCTCGTCGAGTTTCAATTCCAGCGTCTCGGTATCGACGTCCTGGTTCTCGCTGTAGACGCCGATGATACGGCCCAGCGGATTGTCGCCCGATGCGGCACCCGACTTCAGCTGCTTCTTCACTTTGGCACCCATGCCGGATAGCACGACCAGACGCCACACGGCAATCAGGATACCGATGATACCAATCGCGATAATTACGAGACCAACAGGGCCGCCCTGCTCAAGGCGATCGCCAATCGTTGCTTTCTTGGTCTCAAGACGCAGCAGTTCACCGCGGCTTGGATCTACGGCAAACGGCGCGATCTCACCTGGCGCCGCATTAAAGAATGCGCTCGCGGTGCTAGTGAAGCGACCGGCTGGTTGCGGATCCAGCAACGTCAACGTGTTCGTGCTGGTATCGTAGGACAAGAAGCCGTCTGCTGTAGACGCGCTAAACAGACCGACACGAACCACTTCAGCATTCTGCGATTCACCACCAGCAGCGCGGATTTGCGTGTTGAATCGAACGACTTCAGCCGACCCTGCCATCTCTTCGATCAACAAGGCCTGCAGCTCCCGCAGCTCTTCGATCGACGGTAGTTTTTTGGCTTTACCGAGTTCCGTGGCAATGTCCCCGCGACGCGTGTTTTGAACGGTCAGCAGAGAGCTGTCTACCATGCCTTTAGCCTCACCGGCTGACTGGCGCACGACACCAAACAGCTCACCGATATCGCCAAGCCGGATACGCAGCGTTTCATTCAACTCGGTCAATGCGACCTCGTTGTCGTCAAACGCTTGCTTCAATTCCTCACTACGGCGTTGTGCCGCAGCCAACGACGCGCGAGCATCGTTGAGCAATGCTTGCTGTTGATTACGTTTGGCGAGGAATTCCTGTTCGCGCTGTCGGTTCTCAGCACTGATCTCACGGCCTTCCTTACGCACTTCCTGCAGCAGCTCCTGCATCGTTTGTTGCGCATTTGCCGACGGCAGAGTGAGTGCGACCGCGGCGATGACGCCTGCGATGACCTGAGTAAGCTTCATGACGTTGAGCCTTGCTGTTTTTTTGTTGTTCATTGTGCTGCTCCTGCGCCAGGAACGGGGAGAACCAGCAGCTGCGGTGGTGCCTGTTTCTTGGCCAGGGCCAGACCATCTGATACCGCACGACGGTATTCAGAGCCAACCACCTCCCACTGTTTGGTCTGCTTGTTGTACAAGCCGGTCACCGATTGATCTGCTGTTTGGTAGGCGAGCACAACGCGTCCGACCCGCAGGAACTCGACCTGGGTGTCCGCACCGTCGATCATCACCGAGCCGGTGTAGGCCTCGATCGTGCGACCGAATCCGGCTTCGATCTTGTAAGCTTCCATGATCTGCCGATATTTCTCCGACACCGAGATGCTCGAGTCCGTCATATTGGACTCGAGATTGGCGATACGCACCTGCCGCTCTTCAACCTGAAACGGCATATCCAGCGCAATAAAAGCCTTAAGGTCGGCAATCATGTCGAGCATCAATGGGACAATGCCCTGCTCGGTGTTGCCGAAGTCCTCAAGCTGCTGCTGGATATCGGTGATTTCCTGATTCTGGTCGTTGACCACGGCACTGAGGTTGTCGTTGTACACCCTTGTGCGATCGAGCTGCTGCAGCGTGATGCGATATTCACCCAGCAATTCCGAGGTTTGCTGAGCGTAGCGCGTGACGCGCTCCTGAGATTGCTTCGAGTTGCGGTCGAAGCCAACCTGTTCGGTAATAACCCGCTTGACCGCTTGCTGAGCGTGCACGGACTGCGTTGCCGGTAGCGCTAACGCCAGTACGGCCGAAGCGACCACCAACGCGGGCGAGCGCTTGCCATTCGATATATACAGCGACATGGACAATTTCCTGATAAAAAACAACATATGTGAGCGTTCGGAGAGTCTCCCCCGAAACTCATTGATAGTTAAGGTTTTTGTGTGACCTCTCCCCTGGGAGCCGGCCTGCATACCACACTGAAATGTGGCCCCATGCCAGGCTCCGAAGGCAGTGAAACTAGCAGAATAGCGTGTGAAAAAAAAGTCACGTTGGGTGTGTCGACATAACAACCAAACCGTGCAACAGGGCGGCGCTTGCTTCAAAATACCGGCCCCCTCGAACGATATTCTGGAAGCGAATGAATATGAGTGCAGATTCCAACGTTATTGTCAGCGCGATGCGCACCCCGATCGGCGCGTTTCAGGGGGCACTTGCGCCTGCCTCCGCCATCGATTTGTCCGCTGCTGCGAGTAAAGCCGCGTTGACTGGGGCGGGTATTAGTGGCGAAGACGTATCCGAGGTCATCATGGGCTGTGTGCTCCCGGCGGGACTCGGCCAGGCCCCCGCGCGGCAGGCCGCCCTCGCAGCCGGCCTGCCAGAAGGCAAAGGGGCGACTACCATTAACAAAGTCTGTGGGTCTGGACTGAAAGCAGTCATGATGGCGAGCGATCTCGTCACCGCCGGCAGCGCCGATATCGTACTGGCCGGTGGAATGGAGTCGATGACCAATGCGCCTTATCTGATGCCGAAAGCGCGTGCCGGCTATCGCATGGGACATCAGGAGATTCTCGACCACATGTTCTTCGACGGACTGCAGAACCCGTACGACGGCAACATGATGGGCACTTTCGCGGAGCGCACGTCAGCGCACTATGGCTTTACACGCGAGGCACAGGATGCGTTCGCCGTCGCGTCGGTGACGCGCGCCAAAGCAGCCATTGATCAAGCAGCGTTTACCAGCGAGATTGCGCCGGTGACGGTCACACATCGTCGCAAGACCGCGGTGGTTGATACCGACGAGGAACCCGGCCGCTCCGACCTGGAGCGTATTCCAACATTGCGGCCCGCGTTCGCCAAAGAGGGCACGGTGACAGCGGCGAGTAGCTCATCGATCTCCGACGGCGCAGCGAGTCTGATCATCATGCGCGCCAGTGAAGCGGAAAAGCGTGGCCTACAACCTCTGGCTCGTATAGCTGGCCATTCCGGGTTTGCGCATGCCCCAGAATGGTTTACGACAGCGCCCGTGTTTGCCATGAAGGCGCTACAGGAGCGGCTCGGCTGGACTGCCGACGACGTTGACTTGTACGAGGTCAACGAAGCATTCGCTTGCGTGACGATGGCGGCCATGCACGAGCTGTCGCTCGATCACGGAAAAGTGAATGTCAACGGCGGCGCTTGTGCGCTGGGACATCCGATCGGTGCGTCGGGCGCTCGCATCCTCGTGACGTTGATTCACGCGCTGAAACAACGGCAACTTAAGCGCGGCATCGCCTCTTTGTGCATCGGTGGTGGTGAAGCTGTGGCGCTCGCCGTTGAGGCGCTGTGACGCCAGACTCTTAGTCTTTTCTTGTTGAATCCTCGTTCGGAGTATCCGTCTATGTTGTTAGAAAATGCCAAAGCCATCGTTACCGGCGGCGCTTCAGGCCTCGGCCTGGCTACAGCCCAGCACATCGTTGCGGCCGGTGGCCAAGCGACACTGCTCGACATTAACGATGAGGCCGGTCACGCCGCAGCCAAAGCGCTTGGCAACAATACGCGCTACATCACCACCGATGTCAGTAGTGAGTCAGCGGTACAAGAGGCGGTCACGACTGCAGCCGAGCACATGCAAGGCATCACCCTGGCCGTCAACTGTGCCGGCATTGTCGCCCCTGGGCGCGTACTCGGACGAGACGGACCTATGGCCAGTGACTACTTCGCGCGTACCGTGATGATCAATCTCGTGGGCTCGTTCAATATCGCGAAGGAAGCGGCGAATGTGATGCAACACAACGACGCGGAAGACAGCGGCGAACGTGGCGTCATCATCAATACCGCATCGGTAGCCGCCTATGAAGGGCAGATTGGCCAGGCTGGTTATTCCGCTTCTAAAGGTGGCGTCGTCGGCATGACCCTGCCGCTGGCTCGCGAGTTAGCGCGCTTTGGCATCCGAGTCATGACGATTGCACCGGGTATCTTTATGACGCCGATGATGGCGAGCCTGCCAGACGAAGTGCAACAGTCTCTCGCGGCACAGATTCCGTTTCCGCCGCGCCTCGGTACCGCGGAAGAGTATGCGGATCTTGCGGCCTACATTTATACGAATACGATGCTCAACGGAGAAACCATCCGCCTCGACGGCGGTATCCGCATGCAACCGAAGTAGCCAGGTTCGCGACCGCCTGAGTTTCGCGATGCGTAGTGAACCAAAGATCCGGCGACGCGCGTTACATGCCGTTGTAGTTTGGCCCGCCGCCGCCCTCCGGCACGGTCCAGACAATATTCTGCGTCGGATCCTTGATGTCGCAGGTCTTGCAGTGCACGCAATTTTGCGCGTTGATCTGAAAACGCGTTTCGCCCTCTTCCTCGACGAATTCGTACACACCAGCCGGACAATAGCGCTGAGACGGACCCGCGAACTTTGCCAGATGATGACTCACCGGTACGCTGGCATCGCGGAGCGTTAAATGAGTCGGCTGGTCTTCCTCATGATTGGTGCTCGACAAAAACACCGATGACAGCTTGTCGAAGCTGATCTTGCCATCCGGCTTCGGGTATTCGATGGGCTGACATTGGTCAGCCGGCAACAACGCCTCATGATCGGGTTGTGGGTTGTGCAAGGTAAACGGCAAACGACCGCGAAAGATATTCTGATCCAGAAAGATGAACGCAGACCCGAGCAAACGGCCAAACTTGTGCTGTGCAGGACCAAAATTACGCGCTTTAGTCAGTTCCTCTGTCACCCACGACGCATTGACCGCATCGCTGTAGCCCGTGAGTTCCGAGCCAGCCGCGGTGCCTGCCTTCCACGCCTCATACACGGCGTCAGCCGCGAGCATACCGGTCTTGATCGCGGTATGTGACCCCTTGATCTTGGCACCATTCAGATAGCCTGCATCGCAGCCCACCAGCAGACCACCCGGGAATGTCACTTTCGGCAACGATTGCAGGCCGCCTTTGTTGACCGCCCGTGCGCCGTAAGAAATGCGCTCGCCACCCTCGAGGTATTGGCGAATCTTCGGGTGTTGTTTCCATCGCTGGAACTCATCGAAAGGACTCAGGTAGGGGTTCTTATAATCCAGCGCAACGATCAAGCCGAGATACACCTGATTGTTAGCCGCGTGATACAAAAAGCCGCCACCCTCGGTGTCGGACGTCAACGGCCAGCCAAGCGTATGCACCACGAGGCCTTCCTGATGCTGCTCTGGCGGAATCTCCCAGACTTCCTTGAGGCCAATACCGTAGTGTTGCGGATCGACCCCTTCGCGCAGATTAAAATGCTGCATCAATGATTGCCCGAGGCTGCCGCGACAACCTTCGGCAAAAATTGTCTGCTGCCCAAGCAACTCATAGCCAGGTTCATGCGATGCTTTTGGCTGGCCATCCTTGCCAATACCCATGTCGCCTGTCGCGACACCGCGCACGTGGCCAGCCTCATCGTACAGCACTTCTGCGGCTGCGAATCCCGGGAACAGGTTAACGCCGAGTTCCTCTGCCTGCTCGGCCAGCCAGGCACACAAGCGACCGAGGCTGATGATGTAGTTCCCTTCGTTGTGCATCGTGTGCGGCACGAAGGGACCAGGCACGCGACGTGCCTTGGTCTCGCTGGTCATGTAGTAGATGTCGTCGCGTGTAACTGCGGTTTTCACCGGCGCGCCACGCTCTTGCCAGTCGGGAAAAAGCTCATCTAATCCGCGCGGTTCAAATACATTGCCTGACAGAATATGGGCACCAAATTCGGCGCCTTTTTCGACGACCACGACAGAAATCTCATCACCAGCTTCATTCGCCGTGCGTTGTAACTGACATGCAGCGGCGAGACCGGCTGGCCCCCCACCGACAATCACGACGTCGAATTCCATCGCTTCTCTTTCGTTGCTCATAGCTCTTCCCGACAACCTGACCGCAAAATCGCTGGAATGGTACCATCGCCATTGTTTTTTTGCAGCGCAACAAATAGCCTGTGTCGAGGTTGGCCGAGCCGGAATGACGGCCCCACAATCGCCCGCAGAATAGTGACAAGACCGAACACGCAATGACTGGCCCCGATACCTACATACGCAACGACGAACCATCGCTGACCCAACAGTATGCTGAAAAATTGTCAGCAAATGACTGGCAGACTGACCCGGCGCAGCAACTGGCGATCAACAGACTGGATACGCTGCGCCGCGCACTCATCGAGTACCACGCAGCACGCAACACTCGACGCTGGTGGCATTTGGACGAGGCGCCAACCGCACCCCGCGGGCTGTACCTCTGGGGCGGTGTCGGGCGCGGCAAAACCTTCATGATGGACCTGTTCTTCGAAAGTCTGCCCATTCCAGCGACGCGCAGTCATTTCCACCGCTTTATGTACGATGTGCACACTAGCCTGAAACAACTCGACGGCCGACGTGACCCGCTTCCCGAGATTGCCAAAACGCTAGCTAGCCGGGTCTCCGTTTTGTGTTTTGACGAGTTTTTTGTCTCGGATATCGCGGATGCGATGTTGTTGGGTCGACTGACAACCGCACTGTTCGAGCTTGGTGTCGTGCTGGTTGCCACGTCAAACCAGCCGCCCGATGATCTGTACAAGGATGGTCTGCAGCGAGCTCGCTTCTTGCCGGCGATCGACCAAATAAAACTGCACTGTGACATCTTGCATGTCGATCACGCTGTCGACTACCGATTGCGCTTGCTCGACCAGGCACCGATGTACTACACGCCTAGCGACGATGAGACGAATCTGCGCCTGCAAGAGCGGTTTCAGAAGCTCAGCGAGGGCGGAGTTGTTGATGAGCCTTCGGTCGAGATCAACGGTCGCACCATTCCCGTGATCGCCAAGGCACCCGGTGTTTGCTGGTTCAGTTTCGATGCGCTGTGCCGTGGGCCTCGCAGTCAGAACG
>JBCAZB010000030.1:0-13771 GCA_038533315.1 Pseudomonadota bacterium
ACACCGTCTGCAGACAAGCCCAACGTACGCAAAATGGCGATATCGGTCTCTTTGTCGGTCACCACCATCACGAGACTCGCGATGATATTGAACGCCGCAACACCAATAACCAGCGAAAGGATCAATGCCATCATGGTTTTCTCGATTCGAATCGCCCGAAAGTAACTCGCGTTCTGCTCGGTCCAGTCGGCCGCAACCAACCCGGTGGCGACATCCTGTTCGATCCGTCGTGCCAGCGCCGGTGCAGCAAACACTTCATCGAAGAGCAGCTTCAGGCCAGAGACTTCATTAGCGCGACCCTTCAGCACGGCAGCATCCTGCCAGTGCAGGTACGCGGCGCCGGAATCGTACTCGGGGACACCGGAGTCAAACACCGCACCAATGGTCAGCGACTGAAGTTTCGGGACTACGCCATTCGCTGTTGGTTGGGGCACCAGAATCTGCAATCGATCCCCTGGCTGGAGGCCCAGATCAATCGCGAGATAGCGACCGATCGCAATCGTACGGGAGCCGCTGATGAGCGCATCCAGCGAGCCGACGAAAATTGACTGGCGGATGCCGGACTCCGCACCCTCGAGTTGCGGATCGATGCCCTGCAACAGCATCGGCACCAGATTGCCGTCGACATTCGCCATGCCTTCAACATCGACGACGGGTGTTGCCGATTCGACGCCCGGAACGGCTAATACGCGTTCCCGCGTAGCCTGCCAATCGTCGAACTGGCCGTCCGCCGCTGACACGGTCGCATGCGACTGCATACCGAGCAATCGGTCGCGCAACTCCGCCTCAAACCCGTTCATGACCGACAAGATAGTGATCAGTGCCGTGACGCCAAGCGCCACGCCAATCAATGACGCGGTGCTGATAAAGGAGGCGAACCGGGTTGCGCGCTTCGCGCGCAGGTAGCGCAGCGCGATCATGCCTTCGACAGACTTCCACATGCGGCGGATTAAACCATACTCAGCGCCCACGTGCCCGATAACGAGACCCGCGTCACGATTTGCGCCTTGAACCCCTGTCGGCATTGTTGAGGACAGTGGTATATTTCAGATTGATTATGTGCACTGACTGCACACCGGAGGTCTGCCATGCGCCAAACACTAGTCCTGTTCGCAGCTTGTCTGAGTCTCGCACTCACCGCCCAGGCTGACACACTCGACATGAACACCGACCCAGCTGCGATCAACGCACCACAACGCGGTATGAGCATGCAGCGCGTCGAATCCAAGTGGGGCCAACCGACACGGCGCGTCGCGGCCGTCGGCCAGCCGCCTATTACTCGATGGGAATACGACGGGTTTGTCGTTTATTTCGAATATGACAAGGTGATTCACTCGGTCGCTGTGCGCTAACGACATCATCTAAGGTTCATCCCGTCACGGGGTGAACTATGGCATACTGACGCCCGCTATAACGCGGGCGCCGTGCTTTCCGCCATCCGAAAGCATGCCGCGTCGGCGCACATCCCACAGTACGACCGCATGCCATCATCAATTCAGCAACTCCTTGATTGGCGGCTGCCCGCCGTCACAACGGAAGGCTTTGACCCGCCGCCAGCCATCGGCGGCCTTTACGGCGCTTCTGATGCGTTACTGCTCGCCCGGCTCGCAAGCATCGCCAGCGGTGTGGTCCTGCATGTTGCCGATACGCAGGCCGAGGCCGATCGGCTGGAAGCCGAAGTACGATTTTTCGCCGAACCAGACTTACCCGTGCTCCATTTCCCCGACTGGGAAACGCTGCCGTACGACAACTTCAGCCCGCATCAGGACATCATCTCGGAGCGGCTCGCCGTGCTCGCTAAGCTGCCGCAACTCGAACGCGGCATTCTGATAGTCGCAGCGCAATGTTTGCTGCACCGATTGCCGCCAATCCAGTACGTTCGGGCGCGGTCACTGTCGCTGCGGGTCGGCGATTCTTTGGATGCAGAGGCTTTCCTACATTCCCTATCCGATAGCGGTTACATCCGGGTTCCGCAGGTCGGCGAGCACGGCGAGTTCGCAGTCCGTGGTTCGTTAATCGACTTATATCCGATGGGCAGCGACGGCCCGGTGCGTATCGATTTGTTCGATGATGAAATCGAGACACTCCGCGACTTCGATCCTGACACTCAGCTCTCCGGTGATGAACGCAACGACTTAATCGTACTGCCCGCGCGGGAAGTCCCCCTCGACAAGACTGGTATCAAAGCCTTCCGTCAACGCTACCGCGAGTACTTTGAAGGCGACGCCAATCAGTCACAGGTTTATCGTGACGTCTCCTCCGGTATTGCCCATGGTGGTATCGAGTACTATCTCGCTCTATTTTTTGATTCGACAAGCACGTTGTTCGACTACCTGCCGGGCGACACCTTGGTCACGCACGGGCCAGACCTCGATCTACGCATCGACGAAATGCACAGTGACGTCAAAGAGCGCTATGAGGTTCTCAATGTCGCGGCAGAGAGACCGCTGCTCGCACCTGACGATGCCTTTGTGACCAGAGATCAATGGCAACAGACGCAAACGCGTCACCGCCATATTCTTATCTCACGCGAGAAACTGCCTGATAGCGACACTACCCTGACGGCACAGCTGCCACCCATGGCGCTCGACCCGCAACGCGAACACGCCGCCGGTGCTTTCGTCGAATTTCTGAGACGACAGGGTGCGGCAGGTCGTACTTTGTTGGTCGCCGAATCTGCCGGTCGACGGGAAGTGCTGATCGAATTGTGTCACGCCAACCAATTGCAACCGGTGCGCCTGGACAGCTGGGACGCGTTTCGCGCCAGCGATGCACCGCTGGCGATAACAACCGGCGCGCTCAATGCGGGGTTGCGATTGCCCGACAGCGGTCTGGCCATTATCACCGAGCAGGCGATCCTCGGTCAGAAGATCAAACCGAAGCAACGCAGACGGCGTGCAGGCAGTGATCCAGAAAACATCATACGGCAGCTTAGCGACCTCACGATCGGTGCACCGGTCGTGCATGATGCCTACGGCGTTGGACGCTACTTAGGCCTGCAGAGTCTCGACATTGGTGGCTTTGAGAGCGAATTTCTGACCATCGAATACGCCGGTGGCGATAAGCTGTATGTGCCCGTGCATTCGTTGCAATTGATTTCCCGCTACACGGGTGCCTCGCCTGACAAAGCGCCTTTACATCGTCTCGGTACTGACCAGTGGGCCAAGGCACGACGCAAGGCTGCGGAAAAGGCGCGCGATGTCGCTGCCGAATTGCTGGATGTCTACGCGCGCCGGGCTGCGCGCAGTGGCTACGCCTTTAAGTTACCGGCAGCAGAATACCGCCAGTTTGAAGCATCTTTCCCGTTTGAGTTGACCGACGACCAGGCGACGGTAATTGAAGACATCATCGACGATATGGCGAAGCCGACGCCGATGGATCGCGTGGTTTGCGGCGACGTTGGATTCGGGAAAACCGAAGTCGCATTGCGCGCGGCATTTGTCGCCGCGCAGAATCATCGACAGGTCGCTGTGCTGGTGCCGACCACCCTACTCGCGCAGCAACACTATCAGACCTTCACTGACCGGTTTGCAGACTGGCCTGTTCGTATCGAACAACTCTCGCGGTTTCGCTCACGCAAACAGGTAGACGCGGTTCTGGAGGGCATGCGAGCCGGACAAGTCGATATCGTGATCGGCACCCATAAAGTCATCAGCCATACACAAGACTTCAAAGACGCAGGGCTCGTCATTATCGACGAAGAACATCGTTTCGGGGTCCGCCACAAAGAAGCGCTAAAGTCTCTACGTGCCGAGATTGACGTGCTGACGCTGACCGCGACACCGATTCCACGCACACTGAACATGGCGCTTGGCGGGCTGCGGGAGCTATCGTTGATTTCCACACCACCGGCGGACCGGTTGTCGGTCAAGACTTTTGTCAGCCGATGGAATGACGGCCTGATCCGGGAAGCGTGCCTGAGGGAGATCAAACGTGGTGGCCAGGTTTACTTTGTCCACAATCGGGTCGACGATATAGAACGCATCGCCCACGAGCTTGGCGAGTTGGTGCCGGAGGCGACTATCGGCGTCGGCCATGGGCAAATGTCCGAGAGGGAACTCGAGCAGGTGATGTTCGATTTCTATCATCGCAACTTCAATGTGTTTGTCTGCACGACGATTGTTGAGAGCGGGATCGACGTCGCTACGGCCAACACGATCATTATCAATCGGGCGGACAAGTTTGGCCTCGCACAACTCCATCAGCTTCGAGGCCGCGTCGGGCGATCACACCATCGCGCCTATGCGTACCTGCTGACACCGCCGCGTACGCAGATGACAGACGATGCCAAGAAACGTCTGGAAGCGATCGAGTCGCTGGAGGATCTAGGCGCGGGCTTTGCGCTGGCAAGTCATGATCTCGAGATTCGCGGTGCCGGCGAATTGCTGGGTGATGGCCAAAGCGGCCAGATTCAGGAGATCGGCTTTTCGATGTACACCGAGTTGCTGACCCAGGCCGTTGATTCACTGCGCGCTGGCAAAACGCCCGACTTCGACAAACCGCTCAATGCCGGTATCGACATCAACTTACATGTCCCCGCCTTGCTGCCGGACGACTACGTGCCCGACGTTCATCTGCGACTCATTCTGTATAAGCGCATCGCCAGTGCGGCCGATGAGACCGCTTTGCGCGACTTGCAGGTCGAACTCATCGACCGCTTCGGCTTGTTACCACCGCAGACTAGAATGCTGATTCGTATTACCGAGCTGAAGCTGCACGCTGCCCGCCTCGGTATCAGCAAGATCGATGTCAGTCAGGGCGGCGGCTACCTGCGCTTCAGCGGTGATGGCGAGCTGGACCCAATGACATTGGTCAGGCTGGTGCAACAACAGCCGGATGTGTACAAGCTAACCGATGGCGATCGACTGAGTTTCCGGGAGACGCTGCTGGATGGCGAAGACCGGGCTGACGCCGTAGAGAAATTGCTGAAGCGCCTGACACCGCGCACCTAGTTCGATTGCCAATGCTATAATCGCAGCATGAAAAAGGTCGCCCTGTTTACCGTTTTGGCTTCCCTTGGTTTAAGCGCACACGCCCAAACCACTGACGCCACTGAGCCGCCGCCGGTTTACGATGTCGAACTCGTCATCTTTGAATATGTGAGTGGTGTTCGCGGTAGCCGCGAAGACTGGCAGTACATCGATACCGGCCGGGAACAGGCAGCACGCGAGCAAGCGCTGCTGTCGCCACCAGAGGCGATGTCCGACCCCACAGACGCCCTCACGGACACCGTCGATACCGATGCGACAGATCCAGAGACAGCGCCAGAGGCGCAACCTATCGTGTTGTCGTTCGAACCAATCGCAGCAGAACAACGCCGACTCGGTGAACAATATCAACGCCTACGGAATAGCCGCGATTTTCGGCCGATCCTGCACACCGCCTGGCGGCAGCCGGTCTACCCGGCCAATCAGGAAACCACGCTGCAACTGTCGAGCGTAGCCCGCAACACGCCGGCCAACCTCGGCGGAGAAATTAGCCTTTTCGTATCGCGTTTTTTGCATCTGACACTCGATTTGCAACTGGCTGGTCAACGCACGGGGCTCGACTCGCTCGTTTTCAAGCTCAATGAACAACGTAAGATGCGCAGCGCTGAGCTGCACTTTTTCGATCATCCCCGCTTCGGTGCGCTGGCGCTAATTAGTAAGGCAGAGCAGCCGGAGAGTGCCAGCGATTAACTCGAATCGCGGCTAGTGCGCGATCAACGGCGTGCTGACTTCCGCTAGATCGATCGGCCGGCTAACCGCATCCCGCGCGCGCGCCAGCATGCGATCCGCAGCGCCATTCTTGACGTCTGGAACTTCTCCACAGACGCCAATGCTGACGGTGATATGGCGGCCGAACGGTGATTTTGGATGGTGGATCGCCAGTGCACGAATATCGGTCGCGATGCTGTGGGCAAACTCCCGCACCGCGGGTGCAGTAGAGCCATGTGCGATCACTGCGATTTCGTCGTCACCGAGCCGCGACGCACTGTCCCCCGCACGCTTCAGGCGGCGACGAATGCTGTGCGAGATACGCTTCATCGCGGAGTCGCCTGCGTGCTGCCCAAACGTATCGACATAGGCAGCATATGCGTCGACTTTGAACACAATGACCGCAAGCCAGACATGTTCGCGCGCAGCAATCGCCACATCCCGTTGGAAAAGATCCATCCATGGGTCGCTCGCAATAAAGCTACCGGTCAACTCTAGCTGACGCAGGTGGCCACTGTCCGCGGTATTCAATGCTGACGATTCAATTTCGCTTGCTCGCAGGTAGACAATGCAAACGTTCGAATGGCCGGCCGCCGCGACGATCTCACCGGCAATACGCCGGTCCGGGCCAGTCGCTGACACATACGTCGCGTCAAAACGAACTTGCGGGGTTTCGCTGCTGCAGCGCTCAAGCGCGTCGGTGGCAGCACTGCCGCCGACCCGATTTAGCAATACCTCAGCATCTTGATTGCTAACTTCACCTGACGTCATATCGAGTAGAAGCAGCAAGGCAGGATTGAAATACGTTACGCGATCCTCGTTACGCGCTCGCGTGACCACCATCACAGGCTCTCGCACTCCGCTGACGAGCTGCGTCAGTATATTTTTGGAGGGTGCTTTCATGAGGCTTGCGACAGTGCATTGAACATAGTGCGACGCTATCAGCTAGCGTCACAGATTTCGAGCGTAGACCGCTGTTTTCTCGACGGAATTCTCAGTTTTGTGGCAGCGAAGCAACGAAACTGCGAACCAGTTCCGTTGCCTGTCCTCTCGCGCCCGCGAGTTGATGCTCCAATTCGGCATGGATACCGATGCTGCCGCGACCAGCGGCCGCATTGACGACCAATGCGAGACATGCGTATTGCAGGCCAGCTTCTCGTGCCAAAGCCGCTTCTGGGGCGCCGGTCATGCCAATGTAGTCAACACCGTCACGCTCCAGCCGACCCACCTCCGCAGCCGTCTCAAGCCGTGGCCCCTGCGTGGCGCCATAGACGCCGCCGTCCGCCAGATCGATCGCGTGTTCTCGCGCGACCGCCAGCAGTGATTGTCGCAAAGTCTCGGTATACGGCTCGCTGAAATCGATGTGTTGCAATGGAGCCGCCTCGCCATCGAAAAACGTCGATGCCCGACCCCACGTGTAGTCAATTAATTGCGCCGGCAGCGCTATGCCACCCACCGGACAACGCCTGCCAATCACCCCCACGGCATTCAGCGCGATTACCGTAGTGACGCCGGCATCGCGTAACGCCTGAATGTTCGCTCTGTAATTGACAAGGTGCGGCGCTACGACGTGCCCGTCGCCGTGCCGTGACAAAAACCAGATCTGCTGACCCGACCACTCAAAACACTGCAGCGCGGCGCTCGGTGCGCCATAAGCGGTGGGATCGTCGTACTCGCGCACGAGTTTAGCCCCCTCCCATTGCTCCACGCCGGTGCCGCCAATGATGCCGATCTTCATACTCAACTCCACCGCGCCGATTCGTCGCGCTCGCGACCCAGTGCTTCGTCGAGCGCTGCATGCGCTTCTCGCCAGGGTGCAAGCGTAGCTAGGCTCTGTATATCTGCGGGCGCTGATCCACGCATGCGGGCCAAACGCATCATCGATTGCGGTGCCCGGTAATCTGCCAGCGACTCGACAACCCGCTCGGCACGCGATCGATCGTTGCAGATCAGGATCATGTCCGTTCCTGCTGCCAACACCGCCTTGGCACGCGCCTCGATGGTGCCCAAATGACGGGTCGCCTGCATACTTAAATCATCCGAAAACAGCGCGCCCGAAAATCCAATACGCTGTCGCAGTTCGTTCTGTTGCCACCACGACGAAAAACTGGCTGGTAGTGGGTCCAGATCCGCGAACACGACGTGGGCCGTCATCAACGCCGGAATGCCCGCGCGAACCAAACGTTCGAACACACGCATATCCTCTGTGATATCAGGGTATTCGCGCCGATCCACCGGTAACTCGACGTGAGAATCAGCCACCACCGCACCATGTCCCGGAAAGTGCTTGCCGACTGCCTGCATGCCCGCCTCCGCCATACCACGCATCATCTGGGTGGCCAGCGCAGCCACGACTTCCGGGTCACGATGAAAAGCGCGATCCCCAATGACGGTGCTAACGCCGCGATCCAGATCCAGAACCGGTGCAAACGAGATATCCAGACCCACTGCCAGCAGCTCGGCCGCGAGCGCCCAGCCTGCCTGGCGCACCAAGGCCAACGCCCGCGAGGGATCACGGTCGTGTAACACCCCGAACCAGCCCAGTGGTGGCAACTGAATGAACGGCGGGCCGAAACGCTGAACACGTCCCCCTTCCTGATCGACACCGATCAACACGGATGGTGTCTTGACGGACTGGATGTCGGCTGTCAGCGCTGCGATCTGATCACGGTCGACAAAGTTGCGCTTGAACAGTATGACGCCCCCGACGGCAGGACTGGCGATCAACTCCCGGTCGAGTGGTGTCAGCGACTGCCCCTCGATATCCAGCATGACCGGTCCTAACGGCATAGCAGCGCGTCTCAGGGCAACCGATCGAATACCGCCATCGACTCGACGTGGGCGGTATGCGGGAACATGTTGAGGATGCCAGCGGCGGTCATCGAATAGCCCTGCGCGGCAATTAACGCTGCGTCACGCGCTAACGTCCCCGGGTGACACGATACGTAGACAATTCGCCGGGCCGAAAACTGCGCCGCTTTGGTGGCAAAGACTTCAGCACCCGCACGGGCAGGATCCAGTAACACGAGGTCCCACGGCCTTGCCGCAAGCGCGTCGATGGCATCGGGCTGCGATAAATCGGCCGTCGCGAAGCTCACATTGTCGATCCCATTGCGCCGCCCATTGTCAGTCGCACGCATCGTAAGCTCAACGGCGCCTTCTACACCGTGCACCTCTGCGGCCAAAGTGGCTAACGGTAGACTGAAATTACCGATACCCGAATACAAGTCGAGCACATGATCACTGGACTCTATCTCCATTAAATCAATAGCTTGCCTTAGCATTTTAATGTTAATACTGGCATTCACCTGGATAAAATCGCTGGCCTCGAAATGGAGTGTTAACCCCCAGTCGGGCAGGTGGTACTTAAGCTCAGGCGCCTCACTGCCATCAGATCTCGTTAGCCCTTCAATGCTGTCAAGCCCGCCGGGCTGCAAGGCAAACCAGATGTTATGCACCTCGCTGAATTCGCGCAATCTCGCCAGATCACCGTCTGTCGGCGCCTCCAGCACCCGTACAATTAAGACGACGACAGGCGGTGACTCGACCGACTCACCATCGCCGACCGCCACTTCAATCTGCGGCAGCTGTCGCGCGATACTGAGCCGCTCAATCAGCCGGGCCAGCGGCTCGATCAGTGCGGATACCGGCTCGACCAGGACCGGACAGCTCTGCATATCCGTGATGTAAGGCTTGTATCGTTCGCGGAATCCGACCAGTACACGCGACTTGCCATCCACATAACGCACACCAAGGCGTGCGCGACGCCGGTAATGCCAAGGCTGAGCCGCGACCGGTTCCAGCCACCGCTCGGGCTGCAACATCCCGATGCGCTCCATTGAATCAACTAAAACCTGATTTTTTACAGCGAGTTGCCCATCATTGCTCAAGTGCTGCATAACACAGCCGCCGCATGCGCCGAAGACGTCACAGGCAGGCTCCACGCGATCCGGCGATGGCTCGATAACTCGCAGTGTTGCTGCTTCATCGAAGCGCCGCTTCGCGCGCATGCGCTGCCACTCCACCGTTTCTCCGGGCAACGCGCCGTCAACAAACACGGTCTTGCCGTCCCGATCGGCCACACCTCGTCCTTCGTGGGTCATCGAGCGCACGCCGCTGATCTCAGGCTCGCGAGAAAAGCGCCCTCGTCTAGCCATCGTTCGTTAGCTCCGGCCAAGCAGCGAGATATTGATCGAAGTGCGCCACTTGCATTTCGGCGATCGACCGTCGCACCAGCGCCTGCTCCCGCCTCAGAGTGTCCGTGTCGATCCGCCCGCGCATGTGCTCGAAATGCAAATACACCAAATGCGTGTTCACGACATCCGTTTCGCAGTAATCCCGAATGGCTTTCAAGTCTCCAGCCTGATAGGTGGACCACACTTTGTCGCCGCTCATACCTAGCTTGCCGGGATAGCCGAGCATCACGGCCACTTCGTCGAGTGGCGCTCGCGCGCGCATCTGGAACCCAGCCAGTACGTCCATCAAATCGATATGTCGCCAATGAAAACGGCTCAGATAGTTGTTGTAACGATAATCGCGGTTATCGTCTCCGTTGTCCCAATAGCGACTCGCGTCAATCCCATGAAACAAGGCGCGATAGTGCAGCACCGGCAAATCGAAACCTGAACCATTCCAGGACACCAAATCCGGGGCATACCGCTCGATGCCATCGAAAAACCGTTGCACCATTTCGGCCTCGCTGGACGACTCGTCCCCCAGTGTCCAGACGCGAAAGCCATCCTGGCTACGAAACGCGACAGAGATCGCCACAACGCGGTGCAGGTGCAACGGCAAAAAATCGGATCCGGATTTCTGCAACTGACGAAAACTCATCGCCTCATAGACGTCGTCATCGCTGAGCCCATCAAGACCATACAATCGTCGACCGCCCTCGATGTCGGGAATCGTCTCGATATCGAAAGTCATGCTATGCACTACGATCCACCTCGCTCGCTGTCGCGCGCTCCATGATCGCCATCGCAACGACGAGCCCTGCCTCATCGGTCAGACTGACATGCGACTCGCCAATGCCGAGCTGGCGACGCAGTGTGTCTCCCCGCTCCGAGAAGATCACCAGCGGCTTGCCTTTTGGGTCGCTGACAATACCCACATCTCGAATCCACATGCCATTGGCGAACCCGGTGCCCATCGCCTTGACGAGCGCCTCTTTGGCGGCGAACCGCATGGCGAGAAATCGTATCTTGCGCTTATAACGGTTGAACGCCGCATACTCTTCGGGCAACAACAGCCGCGAAGGGAAGTGATCGCCAAAGCGCTCATAGGTCGCCTGAATTCGGCTAACCTCGACGACATCGGTACCGATGCCGTAAATCACACGCGTGCCTCAGTCATCAGACGCTTCATTTCTCGTACTGCATTATCCAATCCGTCGAATACGCTGCGCGCGATGATCGCGTGGCCAATGTTGAGCTCAACGATCTCCGCAATGGCCGCGACGGGCTGTACGTTGTGGTAGTGCAAGCCATGTCCGGCGTGGACTCGCAGGCCAAGTTCCGTCGCATACGCGGCAGCATTGGCAAGCTGTGTCAGCGCCTGTGTCTTCGCATTACCCTGCGCTTCGGCGTACGCACCCGTATGCAATTCAATGACTGGTGCGCCCACAGCCTTGGCAGCGTCGATCTGGCGGGTATTCGGATCGATAAACAAAGACACGCGTATGCCCGCGGCGTTGAGCTGGGTAATGGCCGCCGCAATCGCCGCCTGATTGCCGACGACGTCGAGGCCACCTTCCGTCGTGACCTCCTCGCGTCGCTCTGGCACCAGACAACAATCTGCGGGTAACGTCGTACACGCAATGGCGACCATCTCATCGGTGACCGCCATCTCGAGATTGACCCGAGTCTGAGCGCTCGCTTGTATGCGCGTCACGTCGTGGTCCTGAATATGGCGACGATCTTCGCGCAAGTGAATCGTAATCGAATCTGCACCGGCACGCTCGGCCAGCAGCGCGGCCGCCAGTGGATCCGGGTATTGCTCGCCACGCGCCTGGCGCAGCGTCGCTACATGGTCTACGTTGACCCCAAGGTCAATCGAAGTCGTCATTGTGTTTCTCGCTGGTTGGATGAATAGTCGCGACGCATCTCTCGTACGATACGCCGACTATGCAGCGTCTTGCCGTCGAGCTGTCGATCGATTGCTCGCCCTAGTATACGTTTCGCCGCCGCCAACGTCGCCGGCTGTTGCCAGTCGAATCGATCGATCGCAATCAGTATTTCGCCTGAATAGGTATCGTTGTCGCGGTCTTCGCTGCCCGCGACAATAACGCCCTGATCCACAGCCACGCAATATCGCTGATCCGCCTGCAATGGCGCGCCAGTCTCCGCCTCACCCGACAAATCGATACCAAAGCCAATCTCGCGCAGAAAATGCCACTCAAATTCACGCAAGATGGCTGCGAGATTCTGGTGACCGCTGAGGCGACGGATCGCTTCCGCGTAGAGCGCGAATAGCTCCGGATGTGGGTCGAAACGATGTGTCAATTTCAGCATCAGTTCGTTCAGATAAAACCCGCACATCAATGCATCGTTCATCAATGGCGACATCGTTGCGGCACCGGTCTCTGCATCGCTCATCGTCGCCAACTCACGACCCGCCACCCACGAGAGGTTCAGTGCACAAAACGGCTGCAGTAAACCTCGGTAACGACTTTTTGGCCGTTTTACCCCGCGCGCTACCATCGCCAGGCGTCCGTAGTCGCGGCTAAACACCTCAATGATCTGGCTGGAGTCGCGAAAATCGCGACGGTGCAACACCCAGCAGGGCTGTAACTTGATGCGCTCCGACACACTCATGCTGATGCGCCTCGATCAACCGGCATCCATATCAAATCCGAGTCGACGTAAATCCTGCTCGCTGTCCGCCCAGTTCTCCTTAACCTTAACCCACAGCTCAAGATGTACTGACGTGTCCAGTAATCGCATGATTTCGCGTCGCGCTGAAGTGCCAACGGCCTTCAGTACACTGCCTCCCTTACCGACGACGATGCCCTTTTGCGAGCTACGCTCGACAAAAATAATCGCGTGAATATCGAGCCGCTCGCCGTCTCGTTTTATCTGCTCGACCTGCACGGTCAATCCATAGGGCAACTCCTGACGCAGTCTAAGTGTGAGCTTTTCACGCACAATTTCTGCAACCAGGAACGCCTCGCCACGGTCGGTACGCATATTAGCGGGGAACATCGCCGGAGATTTCGGTAGCAGCGGCTCAATCTCTGTCATCAACGCTTCGGTCTGATCACCGCGCAGCGCCGAGATCGGCACCACCGCATGTAGCTTGCGACGCGCTGATACATCGTTTAGGAATGGCAGCAATGCGGCCTTGTCTGCGACTAAATCTGTCTTATTAACTACCAGTATGACCGGCTGACCAACGGACTCGAGCCGCTGCAAGACGTTTTGATCGAGCGTCGTCCATTGACCCGCTTCAATAATCCAGACAATCACTTCCGCCTCGGCAAGCGCACTGACCGCCGTGCGATTCATGACCCGATTAATCGCTTTCTTTTGACCGACATGCATACCGGGCGTGTCAATGAACACAACCTGCGCCTCCGGCCGGTTAACAACGCCGAGAATACGGTGTCGAGTCGTCTGTGGCCGCGGGCTGACGATGCTGACCTTGCTGCCAACGAAATGATTGATCAGTGTGGACTTACCGACGTTCGGACGACCCACCACGGCGACAAATCCCGCACGGAAATCTTCGTTCCCGGTTCCCGGAAAATTCATGATGATGACTCCTCACTCATCAGCGTGTTCCAGACCGCTTCGGCCGCAGCTTGCTCAGCGATCCTTCGACTGTGGCCGATACCGTCACACACGATGCTTCTCGGTGCGTCAATCGCGCAGGTGACAAAAAACCGTTGTTTGTGCTGCGGGCCCTCCGTCTTGACCAACGTGTAACCGGGCAGCGGATTCCCCTGCGCCTGTAACAACTCCTGCAGACGCGTCTTGGCATCTTTTCGCGCCGCCGTGATCTCAAGACCAGCCAGTCGGTCCGCGAAAACGCTGCGGATAACAGCATCAGCCGCAGCGTAGCCGCCATCCAGAAACACA
>JBCAZB010000031.1:0-13692 GCA_038533315.1 Pseudomonadota bacterium
GCTAATGCACTGCACCCTCACACTCTTCAAACACCAGCCCCTCCATGCGCGCGAAGGCTTGTTCCTGACCCGGTTGACTGAACAGCACCATCATCACCACCCACTTGATCTGTTCGAGATCGATTTCCGGTGCTTCGAGCGCCAGTAATCGATCGATGACGAGTTCGCGCTGTTCAGGCGGCAAGATGCCAATCTGTTCGAGATAAAGCAAATAGCCACGGCCTTCCACATCGATACGGGCGGCTTCCGCCTCTCGGAAAATACGTATGCCGTGTTCGGTCTGCAAATTGTGCGAAATCAGGTCTGTATTGGCCGATAGACCATCGAGCCAGGTCAGCGCATGCTCGATTTCGCTGTCGTGAAAGCCCGCGCGAGACAATTCTTCGCGTAATTCGTTTTCATCGGAGCCGACTTGGTCTTCTGCGTCGACATAGGTCTCGAAGAGATACATCAGAACGTCTAATACGTTTTCTTTCATGTCGACCCCTGCTTGTCTCCAGCGCGCATGTATTTGCCACCGGGCGCGGACTGCACATCACCGCGCAATTCCATGATCAGGAGCATGGAGGAAACCTCAGCGGCCGTCAATCCGCTTCGGTCAATCAAAGTGTCAACGCCGACCGGGTCCCAGCCGAGCGCGTTCAGCACCCGCGCATAGTCCGCGTCGGGTTGTGTGTCGCTGATGCTCGACGGTCTGTCCGCTGGAGCCTGTGTTGTCTCGATGTGCTGGCCCAACTGCGGCCCGATTTCGGCCAGGACGTCTTCGATGCTTTCGGTGAGAAGCGCACCTTGGCGGATCAGCTGGTGGCAACCGCGTGCCAGCGGATTATGTATAGAGCCGGGTATCGCAAATACAGACCGGCCTTGCTCGCCAGCCAGCCGGGCTGTGATCAGGGAGCCGCTGCGTTGGGTGGCCTCGACGACCAGGGTGCCGAGACTCAAGCCGCTGATGATTCGGTTACGCGCCGGGAACTGCCAGCTTCGGGCGCTGCGGCCGGGCGGATATTCGCTAACGACGACGCCAGCGCGCCGTATATCGCTCGCGAGTTGTCGATTGGCGGCGGGGTAGTCGATATCGATGCCTGCGCCCAGGACGGCGATCGTGGCGCCATCGCTCGCCAGTGCGCCACGATGCGCTGCGGCGTCAACGCCGGCAGCCAGGCCACTCACAATAGCCAGCCCCGCCCCGGCAAGATGTGCGGCAAACTCCTGCGCGGTAGTAGCACCGCCGGCTGTCGGGTTCCGGCTGCCGACAATCGCGAGCGCGGGGTGTTGCAATAATCCCGCGTCACCATCGACAAAGAGGCCGGCGGGCGCACCATCAATCGTGCGCAACGCATCGGGGTAGGTGGCATCGTCCATCGTGATGAGCTCGTGACCAGCGACCGACAACCAGCGCTCGGCGTCGTCGCAGAGCGTATCCGGTACTGCTTGCAAGACGGTTGCCTGGCGCGTCGTCGCCCCCGCTGCGATCAAAGCACTGGAATCGGCTTCCACCATCGCGGCGATGCTTGAAAATTGCTGACGGACGCGGCCGACCGGAAAGCCTGAGTAGGCTGCCGCAATGGTTGCCTTTATCCAGTCGCGATCGGATGTTTCTGGCATGCAATTCTCGAACGACGTGCTATCAGCGCACAACAAAAAGGCCGGTGGCATCACTGCCACCGGCCTTCTTCGATAGGTGACTTTCGGTGACTACGGACTGCGGACCAGATCACCGGTCTGGATGTCGACACGTGCTGTCATGATCAGTCCGTAAGCAATACGGTCGTAGATCTTGAACAGCATCAGCGTACCCGCGTCTTCGTCCGGCAGCTTGACACGTTCCGAGCCCAAAAAGCTATTTTTGGAGAAGCGATCACGCACGATCTCACCGTTCTTAAAGATATCGAGTACGTCGCCACTCGCGAGCCCATCACGCTCGCCACGGTTGATCACAACGACTTGATACTGGCCGATGCGCGACACCCCATCAATCACAGAGATGATGGTGCCGTCGGTAGCGGAGCTGGGTGGTTTCGGGAAAAACGTCAGTGGAATCGCAATTTCCTGATCGATCAGCCGATCGCCACTCAGAATTTCGCGGGTCGAGCGATTGACGAACAGCGTAGAAGGATCGCCTTCACGTTTCACAGTGCTGTCACCGACATAAAGTGCTTCGTAGCCGACAATGTCGCCATTATCAGGATCGATTAGTTCGCCCTCAGGGTGGACCACGCTGTAGCGGCGACCCACGCCGTTGATCGGGCCGCGTGCATAGAGATCGACGCCGGCGCTGCTGATCAAATGATCGCCGCGTGACTGTAGCACGTAAGGCAGGTTCTCCAGCTCTTCTCTTTCGAGCACGGCAGCACGCGTTAGAAACGCAGCGATGGCCTCGTAAGGAATGGTCGTGATCGCTTCTTCGAGTGGAATCACCCGCACGCCGGGTGAGAGGCGGGCGTTGGATCCACCGCGGTTGATGATGCGCGGCTGGCCGTCGATGTACACCAGCGAGAGCAGGTCGCCGGGGAAAATCAGGTGAGGGTTTTCGATTTGCGGGTTGACCTGCCAGATTTCCGGCCAGAACCACGGATCGCGCAGGAACATCGCCGAGATGTCCCATAGCGTATCGCCGCGCTTGACCACATAATCACCGGGCGCGTTCGCTGCCAACGGCGAGCCCGTCATTTCGGTGACGCGCGGTGCGTTTTGCACTGGCCGACGCACGGGCTTGGTGATCGACACAGGTTGTGATGCCGCTTGTCCTTCCTGAGTGACGGGTACCGCAGTATCGTCATTCTTCCCAAACGGGTTCAGGCCGCAACCTGTGATCAGTGCCGAGGCCGCGATGACCGCGCCGAGGTGTATTGTTCTGTTTCGCGCTGCGAGAGGCATGGTACGAGCTAACTCCAAGCGGGTTGTGAATAGCCAGTTTGGCCATAGATATGACATATACTATGACGTGCTGCGGTTGGACTAACTGCCAAGTACGTCACATATTCACCGCATAACGCCATAGCGACCCCCAATGTTGCTGGCATTGTCGGCATCTATATTAATAAAGTCAAAAATTTAGGCGGTTTTTGTAGGATTACTCACAATTTGACAGTTGGCGCTCGAAACCCTCGAAAAGAGCGTGTTTTGCGTCATCTCAGGTAACAGACATGGCACTTTTGAAGATTCTTGAATTCCCGGATCCCCGCTTACGCATCAAGGCAACCCCCGTCGAGGTCGTCGACGACACCTTGCGCGGTCTGATCGACGACATGTTCGAGACGATGTATGCCGCTCCCGGGATTGGTTTGGCGGCCACTCAAGTGGATGTCCACAAACGTTTTCTTGTCGCAGACGTTTCGGACGACCAGACCCAGCCGTTGGTGTTAATCAACCCGGAAATCGTGGCTAGGGACGGGGTCGAGGTCATGCAGGAAGGGTGTTTGTCCGTCCCGGGGTACTACGAAGATGTCGAGCGCGCTGAGACCATCACGGTGCGCTATCTGGATCGCAATGGGGATGCCCAGACACTCGATGCCGACGGGCTGCTGGCTGTGTGCATCCAACATGAAATCGACCATCTCGATGGCAAGCTGTTTGTTGACTACCTGTCGCAACTGAAGCGACAGAGAATTCGCAAACGCCTGCTGCGCGATCGTCGCAACCCCTCCGCGGAGCAGGCCACTGCCGGACAGTGACCCACACAGCATCGCCGACAAGCCACGATTAGGATTCGCGGGAACGCCCGAGTTTGCGGCGGTGGCTTTGCGGCATCTCGTCGCGTCCGGTTATCGTCCGGAGCTCGTATTAACGCAGCCCGACAGGCCAGCCGGTCGTGGTCGCAAGTTGCGTGCCAGCCCGGTCAAGGCGCTGGCGCAACAAGAGGGCCTGCGTGTCGAGCAACCGGTCTCGCTAAAAGATGAGACGCTGATCGATGCGCTGTCACTTGAATCCCTCGACTGCCTGATTGTGGCGGCTTACGGCCTCTTGTTACCTCAGCATGTGCTCGACGCACCCCGACTGGGTTGTGTGAATATTCATGCGTCATTGTTGCCGCGTTGGCGTGGTGCAGCGCCCATCGTATGGGCGCTAGCTAGTGGTGATAGCCATACGGGCGTTTGTTTGATGCAGATGGAAGCGTGCCTGGACACCGGACCGGTGCTCGCGTCGCAACGCACGCCGATCAGCGCCACCGAGACGACCGTTGAGCTGCATCATCGCCTTGCACAGCTCGGCGGGCATTTGCTGGTCGATAAGTTGCCTGCCTTGCTGGCAGGTGAGCTGCTGGCTACTCCGCAGGACAGCGAGGCTGCGTGCTACGCACCGAAGTTGCAGAGAGCTGATGGGCAGATCGATTGGTCGATGTCTGCACGCGAGATCGACTTGCGGATTCGGGCGTTCAATCCGTACCCAGGTTCGCTGGCCATGCTGGAAGGCGAGCCACTTAAGTGTTGGCGTTCGACGTTGACGACGTTGACATCCTCGCAGGAGCCCGGCGCGATAGTCGGTGTTGACGACGATGGTATGCAGGTCGTCACGGGCGATGGTGTTGTCTGTATCAATGAGGTACAGCGTCCCGGGCGTGGCAGGATCAGCGCGCAGGAGCTGGATCGCCAGATTCCGTTGCAGGGCAAGGTCCTGGGTAACGGCGAATGAGTCGCAGCGCGGCGGTTCGCGCGGCCGCCGCGAAAGCGGTATCTGCCGTCATGCGACAGGGTCGGTCGCTGGATGATGCACGCGCAGAACAACTGACCAAACTCGCGGACGTCGATCAGGCGAGGTTTTCTGCGCTTTGCTTTGGCACGCTGCGTCACGCGCGCGCGGTGGAATGGTTGCTCAGTCGTTTAGTCGCGAAGCCACTGCCTGCCAAAGAGTATCAAGCCAGTGCGCTGCTCTGTGTTGGCCTCTATGAACTATGGCACATGCGTACACCGGATCACGCCGTGGTATCGGAATCTGTCAATGCAATGATGCGGATCAAGCGGCCGCGTCTGCGCGGCTTATGCAACGCTGTTTTACGTCGCTTCGTCCGCGAGCGGGAAGCGCTGCTGGCAGAGCTCGCTAACCAATCGTTGGCTGTGCAGACCTCGCACCCGGACTGGCTGGCGCAGTCACTCGCGAAAGACTGGCCCGATCATTTCGAGACCTTGCTGCAGCAGAACAACGAGCGCGCGCCGATGTGGCTGAGAGTAAATACGCAACGCCAGTCCGTTGCAGATTACCAGCAAGCGCTGGCTCTACTCGACATCAAGGCAGAGGCATCTGCGGCCGCGCCACAGGCGCTACGCCTGGCCGAACCAATCGCTGTCGAGCGGCTTCCCGGCTTCGCCGATGGCGTCGTTTCGGTGCAGGACTTGTCGCCGCAGCGTGTGGCGCCGTTGTGCAACGTTCAGCCTGGCATGCGGGTGTTGGATGCATGTTCGGCGCCAGGTGGCAAAGCAGCGCATCTGTTGGAGCTTGTTGACGGCGATCTCGAACTGCTCGCACTCGATCTGGACGAGACTAGGCTAACGCGAGTGACAGAGACCTTTGAACGCCTCAGATACCGAGGGCAGACTGCGCTGGCGGATGCCTCTACGCCTGAGGCCTGGTGGGACGGCAAACCGTTCGACTGTGTGTTGATCGATGCCCCTTGTTCCGCCACAGGCGTGATTCGGCGCCATCCCGATATCAAAACACTGCGCCGCGCGACAGATATTGCCGCGCTGGTCGAGCGGCAGCACCGTTTGTTAGCGGCACTGGCGCCATTGGTCGCCGAAGGCGGCTGTCTGGTTTACGCAACATGTTCAGTGCTTAAGGCCGAGAATCATGAGGTGATCCGCGAATTTAGCCAGAATCATCGGAACTTTGCCTTTGATCAGCAGTTGCGCGATGACAACAATAACGGTCTAATGATCTCAGACTCGTCTGGCAGCCAATGTTTGCCTGATGCCTTGTCAGGGGACGGTTTTTTTGTCTCACGATTGCAAAAAACTGCCGCTTGAGGCGCTGCGTGGCGCTCATAGGGCGGCCAACGCGCATTAATTAGCAGTATTTCATGTCTCGAACCGCACTTTCCGTTGTTGTTATGCTGGTTTTAGCCCTACTGGCCAGTCCGGTAGCAGCGCAAACCGGCAACGTCGAAGTGCGTTCGTCTTCTACAGGACTCGTCGACGACGTGTATGTGGCCTCTACTCGGATCCAGTTCCAGCTTTCTGCGAGGATCGAAGAGGCACTGGCCAGCGGTCTGGCGCTGCGAGTACAGCTCGACTATACGATTGAAAGACGCCGACGTTTTCTGCCTGACAGCGATGTCGCTGAGGTCCGAGTGGTCAATCTGTTGCGCTACAACAAGGTTAGCGAGCGCTATACGATCCGCAATGAAAACACCGGCACGCAGACCTCGTTCGCGACTATTTTTGCGGCCTTGAATACACTCGGCCGCGTCGATCAGTTGCCCTTGGTGGATGCCGCCTTGCTCGCCGAAGACGGTCGCTACCGCGCACGTGTGCGCGCCAAAGTAGAAATCGCCGATTACCCGGCGTCGCTGCGTTACCTGTTGTTCTGGCGTGACGACTGGCAGATGTCCAGTAGCTGGTTTTCGTGGTCGCTCGATCAGTAAAAAAACTCTTCTATACGGTCATGGCCAGTGTCGGCCTTGTGCTGGCGCTGAGTGCGCTCGTCCTGCTGGCCAAGACATCGAACAGCTCGGCCGAGCTCAATCGACTGCAGCAAGTCACGTTGATCATCGACGGTGCGGGTATCGCCATCCTCGTCGCGTTGTTAGTGGGCAACATCGTTCGCTTGATCAACGACTTGCGACGACATGTGCCGGGCGCGCGCCTGAAAAGCCGTATGGTTGTTGCGTTCATTGCGCTGGCGCTGATCCCTCTGTCGCTGGTGTATTACTTTTCGTTGCAGTTTCTGAACCGTGGTATCGATAGCTGGTTCAGCGTTCAGGTTGAACAGGGCCTCGAAGATGCGCTCAGCCTGAGTCAGGCAGCGATGGATATCCAGCGTCGTAACGGACTGGCGCAAACGCTGGCGATAGCACGTCGACTCGAATCGGTGCCCGAGAACCGGCTGTTGAATGCGCTGGCACAAGAGCGACAGATCACCGGTGCATTGGAGATCATCGTATTCGCGGAGAACGACCGTATCCTCGCACTGAGCTCCGAACGTGCTGTGAATGCGCTACCCGCGCCGCCCGACGAAGAGGTGCGGTTACAGATTCGGGCAAACCGTCCGTATGTCAGTCTCGATCCGGTGGGTGACACCTCGTTCGAAGTGCGCACCGCGGTGCCGCTGACATCCGATCGTCGGCGACAGTCGACACGCGTATTGCAAGCCGTATACCCGGTGACGCAGCGCCTGTCGACCATGGCTGCCAACGTCAACCAGTCCTACACCGATTATCAGCGACTGGTGTTGCTGCGTGGCCCGTTGAAAAGTACGTTCACGCTCAGCTTGACCGTAGTTTTGTTGGTCAGTGCGCTCGGCGCTGTGTACGGCGCTTTCTTTTTCTCGCGCCGGCTGGTTGCGCCAATTCAGCAATTGGTCGCTGGCACGGTGGCGGTTGCGCGAGGTGATCTTGAAACCGAACTTTCGCCACCGCCTCGCGATGAGATCGGTGTACTCGTCAGTTCGTTCAATGACATGACACGCCGCCTGCGTGCGGCGCGTGACGAAGCACAGCGCAGTCGCGCCGAAGTTGAGCTAGAGCGCGCGAATGTCGAGGCGATCCTTGCGCGTTTGTCGACGGGGGTTATCGCTTTGTCTGCCGATCTGGAAATTCGTGCGGCCAATTCGGCAGCTGCCGAAATTCTGGGCGCTGATTTGGATCAGCGAGCCGGCGAGATTCTGACGGAAGTCGCCGAGGGCGAGTTGTTGCTGCAACAGGTGGTCGATGTGGCCAAAGCACATTTCGCTGCGGGTCAGACGGAATGGCGCGAGCAAATCATGTTGCGCGAGGAAGTGGGCCGACGCGTTTTAACCTGTGCTTGTACGTCGCTGCCCGGTCAGGGAGAGTCGGATGGTGGTTACGTCTTGGTCTTCGACGATATCACCAACTTGCTGGAGGCCCAGCGCGATGCCGCCTGGGGCGAAGTTGCAAGGCGTCTCGCACACGAAATCAAGAACCCGCTAACACCTATTCAATTGTCTGCCGAACGGCTGCGGCGCCGGTATCTCGAGACGATGTCGAAAGAAGATGCGCAGGTGCTCGATCGCGCAACTCACACGATTGTGCAGCAGGTCGAGGCCATGAAGCAGATGGTCAACGCGTTCTCGGACTATGCGCGTGCGCCCGAAATGCAGATCAGCAAGTTCCCGTTGAATCGTCTCATCTATGAGGTTGTGGATCTGTATCGCAGCGAATCACAGCGGATCGCTATCGATGTTGATTTGCCGAGTGAATCACCGGTCATCGATGCGGACAATGGACGGTTGCGACAGGTCCTGCATAACCTGCTACGCAATGCGTTCGAGGCGCTGGCTGAGCGCGATGATGGTCGCGTCGCCGTGCTGTGCGAGGCGCTGGAGGCATTTGGCGAACAGGTGGTTCAAGTCAGTGTGACAGACAATGGGCCGGGCTTTCAGTCCAACAACGTTGAGCAGGTTTTTGACCCTTACGTGACCTCCAAGCCGAAAGGTACCGGCCTTGGGCTCGCGATTGTCAAGAAGCTGGTCGAGGAACATGCTGGTACGATAGATGCTGGCAATCAGGCGTCGGGCGGTGCTCGCGTGACGATTACGCTGCCGCTGAACGAGCGTGCACGTGAGGTCATGCTTAGTCGCGCCCACCGACGGTTACAAACACGGAGAACAGAGCAATGACAAACCCGCGTGTTTTGGTTGTGGATGACGAGTTGGACATCCGCACCCTGATTCAGGAAATCCTCTCCGAGGAAGGTTACGAGGTCACCGTCGCCGCAGATGCCGGCGAGGCACGAGCCGCCAAGTCAGCGCAAGACCCGGATCTGGTCTTGCTGGATATCTGGATGCCGGATACGGATGGCATCACTTTGCTGCGCGAGTGGTCGCAGGAAAGTGCGGCACTGTGCCCGGTTGTCATGATGTCTGGCCACGGTACTGTCGACACGGCGGTGGAGGCGACCCGATTGGGCGCCGTCGATTTCATCGAGAAACCGCTATCGCTGGCCAAGCTGTTACGGACCGTTGAAAAGGCGTTGCAAAGTGCGCAGCGACGGCCCCGGGCTGATACGTCGCGACTGTTGTTGTCAGCTATCAAGCCGGTAGGGCGCAGTGCCGCTATGCGTCAACTTCGTGAGCATGCCAAGCAGATTGCGCAACACAGCGCTAACGTTCTGATCGCGGGCGAAACTGGTAGCGGTCGAGAGGCACTAGCACGTTATATTCATGATGAAGGGCAGGCTGATAGCGATCCCTACGTCACCATCTCCGGCGGTTTGCTGACAGATGACACCGCGGCCGCACAGTTGTTTGGTCACGACGCCGGTACGCCGGGTGTGCTGGAGCAGGCATCCGGCGGCACGCTGTTTATCAGCGAATTGTCGGATCTGGGGCCGCAGGCGCAGAAGCTGCTGGCAGGCGCTCTCGAACACGGTCAGTTCCAACGACCAGGCGACGGCGGACAACAAATGCTGCAGGCTCGGGTTATTGCATCGGTGCGCGCCGATTATGAAACGCTCGCAACCGATGGATTGCTGCGCCGTGACTTATTGGCCAGCATTAACGTGCTGGGTCTCAAAGTTCCGGCACTGCGGGACTACTCCGAGGACGTGCCCGACCTGCTGCGGTATTACGTGGATTTGCTGGTCGATGCGGAAGGCCTCCCGTTCCGCCGCTTTGGTGTCGCGGCACAGAACCGACTGCGCAATTATCCGTGGCCGAACAATATCCGCGGTCTCCGTAATCTCGTCCAACGTTGCCTGATGTCGGGCGGTGAAGAAGAAGTGTCGCTCGAGGAAATCGAAAAAGAGCTGGCAACCAGCAGCGCACCGGTTGAGCCTTTGGTGAAGCAGGATCTATTGGCGCTGCCGCTGCGAGAGGCGCGCGAGCAATTTGAGCGAGCGTATCTCACCGAGCAGTTGATTTTATGCGATGGCAAAGTGGGTCAGTTGTCCAAGCGCGTCGGTATGGAACGCACCCATTTGTATCGCAAGCTACGCTCGCTTGGCGTCGACTTCCGCCAGACGCAGGCGGGCGATGAGTGAGCGGTGAGACCGATCTAGCCTCGCTGCTGCGGGGCTTATCGCCGGTGCTGGATCCGCAAACCTATTTGTTCCTGTCATTGAGCCCTGAGCAAGCAGCGCGTTATCAGGAACGGGCCTGGATGTCGTGCCATGAGGCAGAGGGCACGACCCTGATTTTGCCGGCGACCGATGATTTGCCGGAATCGTTGCGTAGTCGCGATGCGTTTAGCCGAATCACGCTTAAAGTGCATTCCAGCTTGCACGCGGTCGGCTTGACCGCTGCCGTCAGTAGGGTGCTGGGCGAGGTCAATATCCCGGCGAACATGGTAGCCGGGTTTTATCATGACCATGTGTTTGTGCCAGCGTCGTTGGCGATGCGCGCGATGGATGCGTTACAAGGTCTCGCCAGAGACACCTGATTGCGTCGCGCTCTCGTCGTGCTGCCGCAGGTAGCCACGCGGCGCCGGCGTGATTCTGCCATCCGCGGAAAACTCAATACCCGGGTCGCTAAAATCGGCCGTCGACAGCCGCCGTATGGTCTGCAGAGCGCGTTGGCTCGGATCGAATACTGGACCACCTGGCCGAATCTGGTGCGTCGAGTGAATCTGGCCTGACACAAACCGACCGTTACCGTCGACCGTCGTCTCGAGGATCGGAGCCACACCTTTCAAACCGACGACGCTGATGCCGTAGTAGGTTGCAAAGTTTCCGAGACTGTACGCGATCAGGCGGCCACGATAGTGTTCCATGCCACGCACGACATGTGGCCCATGTCCCAACACCAGATCCGCACCCGAATCGACCATTGCACGGGCGAACGCGACCACGTCGCCGCGTGGTTCGTTGTAATAGGTCTCTTCCGCAAATGGAATATGCAGTGCGTCCAGTCCTTCCGCCCCGCCGTGAAAGCTGACTATTACGATATCGTGGTCCGTTGCGAGGGTGGCAACCTCGGTGGCCGACGCGACGATGTCCAGCATCATGTTCGAGTTTCGTGTGACCGCGAATGCCATCATGGCAATGTCGAGGTCGCCTACGCTCCAGCTCGCAACATCCCCGACACGACCCGAGTGGTGTATGCCCTCGGATGCTAACGCCATCATACTGGACGTGCGGCCTTCCTCACCGAAGTCTCTGGCATGGTTGTTGGCGAGGCTCATGACATCGAAGCCCGCCTCGGCAAACAGCCGGGCATAGCGGGTCGGAGATCGAAACAGATAGCAGGCTCTCGGGTTGCTGCAACGCTTGGCGGGCTCACCACCATCCATCAGAACGCCTTCCAGATTGCCAAAGGCAATGTCTGCCACGCTGAGTGTTGGTGCGACTGCGGCAAGAAATCCGGCTGCATCGTCATCCGGCAGACGATTATCCGGATAGTCAGTACCGATCATCATGTCACCGACGGCCGCGATCGTGACGCGTTGCAGGGTGCGGTCGGGTGGCGGTGGCAAAGGCGTCGGGTTCGGTGCGTTAGCTACGATGTCCGGTTCCGCCGGTGCTGGCGTTTCCGGTGTTGTGTCGATCTCTGGCGTTACACTGCAGCCCGCGATAATCAGTGCGGTGGCCGCAAAGCCAGCTGCGCGCCGCATACTCAGGGTCGCTCCTGGGTCGTGATCATCTCGATATTGGCCGCAGCCAAACGACCCTGGTAGTCAGTAACGGTCTGTGGGTTATTCAATGGCCCGACAATCACACGGTGCACACGTTTTTCACGAACCATGACCGCTTCGATGGTGGACTGAATGCCGAGCAGCGCGAGCTGCGCCTTGCGTCGATCCGCATCCTCGAAACGTGTAAACGAGCCGGCTTGAATTCGGTACACACCTGGCTCGGTCACTTCGGGTGGTCGTGTCACGACGGCGTCCTGTCGTGGCTTACGATCTGTGGCGCTGTCGTGGATGACGATTTCCTGCTCGGGGAGCATGTCGTAAAAGTCGAAGTCTTTGCCGGTCGCTTCGATATTCGCTGGCTTATCAGCCACAGTTGGTTTCTTTGCAGGTGCGCTAGCCTCAGCAGACTTCGCCGCCACAGGTTCAGGGGGCGCGGCAGGTTTGCCGAGATACCACCACGCGGTAATGGCGAGTGCAATACCGGCGATCAATCCAACCAGCATGGATTTCATATGTTCTGCGAAACCACTACCGTGCGATGCTGCGCGTTTCTTGCGACGACGTTTGGCCATGCGGTGTGCTACATGCGCTCCGGAGCGCTGATACCGAGAATCGCGAAACCGTTGCGCAGCACTTGACGCACCGCTGAGATCAGCGCGAGGCGGGCGTCACGCAGCTCGAGATCGTCGACGACGAATTTGTGCGCGTTGTAATAGCTGTGAAGCTCCGTTGCCAGGTCTCGCAGGTAGTTGATCAACACGTTGGGCGCACGCTTCTCCGCCGCGGCAAGAATGACCTCCGGGTAGCGCGCGAGCTGTGTCATCACCGCGGCTTCCTGCGGTTCGGTCAGACGTGCCAGATGCGTCAAGCCTTGAGTGGGTTGCCAGTCCGGTGTGTCCAGTTTGTCGAATACATTACTGATGCGTGCGTGTGCATATTGCAGGTAGTAAACCGGATTTTCGTTGCGCTTCGATGTGGCCAGTTCGAGATCGAAATCAAGGTGTTGGTCATTGCTGCGCATGATGTAGAACAGCCGTGCTGCATCGTTGCCAACTTCCTCTCGCAACGCGCGGAGCGTGACGAAGTTGCCGGAGCGCGTGCCCATCTGTGCCTTCTCGCCACCACGATAGAGTGAGACGAACTGCACCAGCCGGACCTCGAGATGGTCGGGCGCTTCTCCCATAGCCTGCATGCCAGCTCGCACGCGTGCGATGTAACCGTGGTGGTCGGAACCCCAGACGTCGATGAGGCGATCGAAGCCGCGCTGACGTTTGTTGAGGTGATAACCGATATCCGAGGCAAAGTAGGTTTTCTTGCCGTTGTCGCGGACTACCACGCGATCTTTCTCGTCACCGAAGTCGGTGGTACGGAACCAAAGTGCGCCGGCTTTTTCGTAGATGACGTCGTTGCTTCGTAGCGTGTCGATCGCCGCGTCGATGCTGCCATCATCGCTGAGACTCTGCTCCGAGAAAAACAGGCCAGGCTTGACCCCGAATTCGGCGAGATCGTCTCGGATATCGTCCAGGATTGCGTCTTTGGCGAATTGACGCAGCACCGCGAATTGATCGCCTAACAGTACTTCCGCGCGCGCAATCAAGGCGTCGATGTAGGTCTCTTTGCGATCGTCATCACCATCTTCCGGTAGTGATGACATGAGTGCCGCGATATCGAAAGTGGGTGCCGAGAAATGCGCGGTGCGCCAGTTCTGACCAATATCACGGATGTACTGGCCGCGATAACCCGCAAACGGGAAGTGCACACTATCGTCGTCGCCCGCTAACGCTCTGACGAGTACGCTGACGGCCAGAATCTCCATTTGCCGACCCGCGTCGTTCACATAATATTCTTCTGAGACGTCATGTCCGGCAACGCGTAACAGATTGGCGAGCGTTGCACCGTAAGCCGCATGACGACCATGCCCGACGTGCAATGGTCCCGTCGGATTGGCCGAT
>JBCAZB010000032.1:0-13658 GCA_038533315.1 Pseudomonadota bacterium
AGACGTTGCTTCCGGTGATCTCGTGCATCTGGTGGGCCCTAATGGCTGTGGTAAGACATCGCTGTTACGCGTCATCGCAGGGCTGTCACCGCCACAGTCAGGCGAGGTGCTTTGGCGAGGTAAGTCGATTGCCGACCAGCGACTACGCTATGCCCAGTCGATCGCTTGGTTGTCCCACCAACCAGGTTTGAAAGCGGACTTGTCGTTGCTCGAGAACCTGACGTTCGACAATGCACTGCGGCGGCAAGTGCCGTCAGCCGAACTGGACGACATACTGGCGGGACTGGGCATCGCATCACGCCGCGACATCCGTGCCGGGGGACTATCGGCCGGCCAACGTCGACGTGCCGCATTAGCGAGGGTGCTGATTTCCGACGCGCCATTGTGGTTGCTCGATGAACCGCTCACCAATCTAGACACGACGGGACGCGCCTTTGTGCTGTCGCAAATGCAGGCACACACGGCGGCAGGCGGCATGATTGTGTTTGCAGCACACGCGGATATCACTATCGCCAATGTACCTGTGCGACGTCTCGAATGGGAGGTCGGCGATGACGGATGACGAGCCGGTTATGCAGACGATTGAGCTAAGACCGTTTGCCACGTTTCTTGCAATGCTACGGCGAGAGTTGCAACTAGCGTTTCGTCGCCCGGCGGATTTAATCAATCCGTTGTTCTTTTTTGCGATCGTGGTGACGTTGTTTCCGGTGGCTGTCAGTCCGCTGCCAGACGTTTTGAAAGTGCTCGGACCTGGTGTCGTCTGGGTCGCAGTTTTGCTGGCTGCACTGCTGCCGCTCAACGGCTTGTTCGGTCAGGATCATGAGGACGGTACGCTCGAGCACTACGTGCTGTCTGGTCAATCACTTGTCGCAATGTGTTTTGCGAAAATTGTGGCACTATGGTTGGTTAGCGTATTGCCTCTTGTGGTAATTTCCGCTTTGGTTGCGCAAAGCTATTTGTTGCCCGCTTCGGTAGTGCCAATTTTGGTCACCACACTGTCGCTTGGCGGCTACAGTTTGTGCGCGCTTGGCGCAGTCGCAGCAGGGCTAACGGTCGGCGTCCAACGGGCCAGCGCGTTGATCGCATTGCTCGTGCTACCGCTTATGATTCCGGTGGTCATCTTCGGTGCACGAGCGGTATCGCTCGCCGCTGTGGATGCACCGTTGAGCGGCGCACTGGAAATGCTGCTCGCGATCGCCATTTTGACAAGCTTGTTCGCGCCGGTTGCCACAGCGGCGGCAGTGCGGATCAGTCTGGAGTAACGCAGACACAATGTGGAAGTTTTTTCATCAACTGGCGTCGCCGCCGCACTTTTATCGATTGGCGGGATTGCTCGCACCGTGGTTCCTGGGTCTGTCGCTGGTCGGCATGCTTGTCGGTCTGTACGGCGGATTGGTACTCGCCCCACCTGACTACCAGCAAGGTGATGCGTTCCGTATCATCTATGTTCACGTGCCGTCGGCGTATTTGTCGTTGATGGCTTACACGATGATGGCCGTTGCGTCGATCATTGGTCTCGTGTGGCGGATGAAACTGGCGCATGCCGTAGCAGCGGCTGCCGCACCGATCGGCGCATCGTTCACGTTTCTTGCCCTGGCCACGGGTTCCATCTGGGGTCGACCGATGTGGGGCACCTGGTGGGAGTGGGGCGATCCTCGCATGATGACCGAGCTGATCCTGTTGTTCCTCTATCTCGGATACATGGCGTTGCGCTCCGCTATCGAAGATCGCAACAAAGCTGATCGGGCCAGCGCTGTTCTCGCGATTGTCGGCGTCGTCAATGTCGTACTTGTCCACTATTCCGTCGAGTGGTGGAGTTCGTTACATCAGGGACAGACCATCATGAATGAGAATGCCCGCATGCCAACCAGTATGCTGGCGCCTTTGTTGATTATGATCTTCGCTTTCACCCTGTTTTTCGGTGCGGCTTTGCTGCAGCGGCTTCGGGCGGAAGTACTGGAGCGGGAACACAGCGCCCGTTGGGTGGGTCGAATGTTGGCAGAGGAGCAGGCGAATGCTTGAGTTTCTGGCGATGGGTGGATATGCCGCTTACGTCTGGACGGCGTTTGGGCTCACGTTTGCAGTGCTCTGGCTGAACTGGTGGAGTGGTCGCCGTCGCCATCTGCGTGTCAAGGCGCGCTTGGCGCGTCAGGGGCAGGATGAGACTCTGCATCGCGGCGCAACGATTAAAGAGGTAAACGCATGACACCGAAACAACAGCGCATGTTGTCGGTCGGTTCACTGGTCGTGGGACTGGTTGTGGTTAGTGCATTGGTCATCAGTGCAGTCGACAGCGCGGGCGACTTCTATCATGAGATCGATGTCGTGCTGGCGGGCGACTATCCAAAAGACCGCAGTTTTCGTGTCGGTGGCTTGGTGTTGGAGGGCAGTCTTGCGCGTGAGCCTGGTAGTCTGGAGCTGCAATTCACATTGACAGATACCGTCAACCAGCTGCCCGTGTCTTATACCGGTGTGCTGCCCGATTTGTTTCGCGATGGTCAAGGCATTATCGCGACCGGCACCATGGCAAGTACTGGCACCTTGTTTGTGGCCGATGAGATATTGGCCAAGCATGACGAGAATTACATGGCGCCGGAAGTCGCAGAGTCACTCAAGAAACGAGGCTACGAGGTGCCAGAGTCACAATGAACCCTGAGCTCGGTCAGATAGCGCTGATTATCGCGCTGATGTTGTCGTTGTTGCAGGGTGTCATTCCACTCGTCGGCGCTCAGCGTGGCGATTTTGCGTTTATGCGGCTAGCGAAACCGGCGGCCATCGCCCAATTCGGTTTTGTATTGATCGCTTTCGGTATTCTGGCGAGCGCATTCATCAATAACGATTTTTCGCTGCAGTACGTGGCGAGCAACTCCAACTCTCAGCTACCGGTGCTGTTTCGCTTTGCAGCGGTTTGGGGTGCTCATGAGGGTTCGATGTTGTTGTGGACACTGATCCTGTCCGCATGGACGATCGCTGTCGCATTGCGATCCGGGTCATTGCCGCTCGATATTTCATCGCGCGTTTTGGCTGTGCTCGGTTTACTCAGCGTCGGTACGCTCAGCTTTATCCTGTTTACCTCGAATCCATTTTTGCGCTTGCAGCCCGCTGCTGCCGATGGCGCAGATCTGAATCCGCTGCTACAAGATCCGGCGCTCGTGATACACCCACCGATGCTCTACGTCGGTTACGTCGGTCTGTCCGTCGCATTTGCCTTTGCGATTGCAGCCATGTTGTCCGGGCAGCTCGACCGGCAGTGGGCGCGTTGGACTCGCCCATGGACAACCGCCTCGTGGATTTTTCTCACACTGGGAATTTCTCTCGGCAGCTGGTGGGCTTATTACGAGCTCGGCTGGGGTGGTTGGTGGTTCTGGGATCCGGTGGAAAATGCGTCATTTATGCCATGGCTCGCCGCGACCGCGTTGTTTCATTCGCTGGCAGTGACGGAAAGTCGCGGCCTCTTCAAGAGCTGGACTTTACTGCTTGCGATCATGGCGTTTTCATTAAGCCTGCTGGGTACCTTTCTGGTTCGCTCCGGCATCATCGTATCGGTTCATGCATTTGCCAGCGATCCTACGCGCGGATTCTTTATTCTGGCGTTCCTGCTGTTAGTCATTGGCATCGCATTGGCGTTGTATGCGTGGCGGGCACCGTCGCTTGATTCGGCGGCCGGCTTTCAGGCGACATCGCGCGAGACATTCCTGTTGCTGAATAATGTGTTGCTCGTGATTGCGGCCAGCCTGATTTTAGTCGGCACACTGTACCCGCTATTTATGGACGCACTGAACCTCGGAAAGGTCAGTGTCGGGCCTCCGATCTTCGAAATCATCTTCATAACGCCGATGCTACCGCTCGTGTTCTTGATGGGGCTCGGTATGCACACCACATGGCGCACCGGTAACCTAACGGCGGTGTGGCGTGATTATCGTTGGTTGATGGTCGCGTCGGTCGTGCTGGCGGTTGCCGGGCCGTGGTTGTTTTATGGTCGTCCTAGTGCGTTGACCGCTGTAGGCGCTATCGCGGCTGTGTGGATCATGCTGGTGTCGTTGCGGGAACCGCTGGCTGCACTGATGGGCAAGGCGCAGCACTCGCGGGCACGCCTGGGAATGAACGTCGCGCATTTTGGCGTCGGTGTATTTACTTTAGGGGTTGTTGTCGTATCCGCGTTTGGATTGGAAGCCGACCGTGCTATCAAACCGGGTGAAGCGTTGTCGGTCGCAGGCTACGAATTTCAATTGAACGACCTGACAACAGGCAATGGACCGAATTATCAGTGGCTGCGTGGCGATGTGACCGTTTCTCAAGATGGCGCGCTGGTTGCGGCATTATCCCCCGAAAAGCGACGCTACCTCGTGCAGGAAAGCATGATGACAGAGGCAGGCATCGACGCACGACTATCGCGTGACTTGTTCGTCGCGATGGGTGATCCGCTGGGGGATGACGCCTGGTCTGTGCGAGTGCAGTACAAACCACTTGTTCGATTAATCTGGCTCGGCACCATCATTATGGCCCTGGGTGGATTGTTGGCGATCAGCGATCGACGCTATCGAGTCAGACAAAAGGCGGAAGCGAAACCCCCGAAAACTAAAACACCTCAAGTCGCCAAGGGCACGGTGTAATGCGTTTTCTTGCGCCACTCGCGATTTTCGCGCTGCTTGGTATTGTGTTTGTGATTGGCTTGCGTGGCGGCGATCCCGGTGAAATACCATCGCCACTATTGTCGAAGCCACTACCGGAATTCACATTGGCCCGCGTGCTGGACTCAACGGAGCAGGTGAGCAGTCAGACCATGCTCGGTGCGCCGTCCTTGTTAAACGTCTGGGGTAGTTGGTGCGTGAACTGTGCGGTGGAGCACGATTTTCTGATGCGTCTGGCAGAGAGCGGTCGCATTCGAATCTTCGGGCTGAACTGGAACGACGAACGCGCCAATGCACAACAATGGCTCGCGGATCGCGGTGATCCCTATCAGTTCTCGGCGCATGATGGTGAAGGCCGCGTGGCCATCGACCTCGGTGTATATGGTGCACCGGAGACGTTTCTGGTCGATGCGGACGGTACCATTGTTCATAAACATATTGGCCCGTTGACGGACGCGATTTGGCGCGACGATTTCTTACCGAGACTGGAGGCTTTGTCACAGTGAATTGGCGAATGACTCGTCTTGGCTGCCTGTTTCTGTGTGCCATGCTCAGTTGTGTCGCTCAGGCGATCGATAGTGAGCGCGCGTTTGAAGACGACGCAATGCAGTCGCGCTATCAAAAAATTATCGCAGAGGTGCGTTGCCTAACCTGTCAAAATCAGTCGATCAAGGATTCCAATGCACCGCTCGCTCAGGACCTGCGCAAAGTGGTTCGGGAGCAAATGGCGGCCGGACGAAGTGACGCCGAGATTTACGCTTTTTTGCAAGCGCGCTATGGCGACTTCGCATTGTATAGACCCCCATTCACCGCACGGACGGCGTTGCTTTGGTTGTCACCGTTGATATTGCTTGCGATCGGTGGCTTCGCGGTCTTTCGGGTTGTGCATCGTCGGGCAGCTTTGGATATCGACACGGACGGCGATTAGCGATGGGTGTGACTTTTTATGTGGTCGCGACTGCGATGGCAGGCATTGCGTTGGCATTGGTGGCAGCACCGTTGTGGTTCGCGGGCCGACGTTTGACCGCGGCAGGCAGTGCCGCGCTCATCGTCGTTGGTGTCTTGGCCCTGTACCCAGTGGCGAGCAACTATATTGTCAGAAGCCCGGCGTATCTCGCGGTGTCGCAAGCAACGACGGAGGAGGAGGCACGCGCTGCTGTCGTAGCGCTGGCGGCAGACCTCGCCGAACAGCCCGACGACTATTCGGGTTGGCGGTTGCTGGGTCGTGGTTACATGGAGCTCGGTGATTTTGAACCAGCCGCGAACGCATTTCGTCAAGCGATGGAGATCGGCGGTTACGACGATCCCGAGCTCAAGGTGCTGTTAGGTGAAGCAATTACCTATGCCGATGGTCAGGGCTTCCCGCCGGAGGCGACGGAGTTATTCATCGCAGCCTATGCCGAGGCGCCAAACAATGCGAAAGCACAATGGTACGCAGGGCTTGCCTACGCCGCGCTCGGAGAGCCGAACGAGGCGGCGGACGCCTGGGAGGCCATGCTCCGACAGTCGCCGCCGGAAAATGTTGCCGCCGTTTTACGCGAGCGCATCGCTGCGTTGCGCGGCGCAGCTACCGGTGATCAACCGCCGAGCGGCGCGATTTCGATGATCGTCACCTTGAATGCATCGCTAGCGGGACAGCTGCCGGATACAGCACGCCTCTATTTGTCCGTGCGTAATGCCGAGACTGGCGGACCGCCTCTGGCCGCGCGACAGTATCAACCTTCAGCGCTCCCGCTACAGGTATCACTCGATGATCGCGATGCCATGGTCGCGGGACGAACGATTAGCTCCGCTGACATGGTGCTGGTGACAGCGCGCATTTCGATGTCGGGCGACCCTCTCGGCGGCAGCGGGGATTACATCGGTCGTCAGACGTTGCGGCTGTCGGAAGTGGACGCGCCCGTCTCGCTACAAATTGATGAGGTCGTGCAATGAGTGAAATCATCGCGAACCGCTGCTTTGTTTGCGGCCCTGAAAACCCGATTGGGTTGCAGCTCAAATTTCACTTGGAAGATCAGCAGTGTCGTGCGGAGTTCACGCCTACTGAGAATCACGTTGGCTATCACGATGTTGTGCATGGCGGATTATTGTTTTCAGCGTTAGATGACGTGATGGCGAACTGGCTCTATCTGCAGGATATCCAGGCCTTTACGGGCAAGGCGAATGTTCGATATCGCCGCGAAGGACGAGTCGGGGATACGTTAGCGCTCCGCGGCTGGTGTGTTGAACAAAAAGGCCGCTTGTACCGAATGCAATCGCAGGCGGTAAGTGTGGTGCGGGGCGATGTTGTCTGCGAGGCGGATGCAGTTTTCATGCGAGCGCGCTAAGTATCTCGCTGCGACTTCCGCAGATCCAACAATTCGCCTATCCTACGTGCAGGGACTACGAACCATCAGAAAGGGATCGCGTATGCGTCGGTTGATGAGCTTGGCAGCGCTGAGTGGTGCGTTGCTAGCAGGGTGCGGATCGCCAGAGAACGAACAGGATGTAGCAGCCTTCGCCAGCCGTTATGAGGCGAGACCCAGCCCGCCGCTACTCATTCGTAACGCCACAGTCCTTACCGGAACCGGTGAGCAGTTGGATGACACCGATGTGCTCGTCATCGATGGCAAAATTGAGCGGATTGGAGAGGACCTGTCAGCGCCGCGAGATGCGCGCTTGGTCGAGGCTGACGGCCAATACCTGACGCCTGGCATTATCGATGTGCATTCGCACTTGGGTGTATATGCGTCGCCTGCCGTCGATGCGCATTCCGACGGCAATGAGGCGACCTCGCCCAACACGTCGGAAGTTTGGGCCGAACACAGCGTATGGCCGCAGGACCCTGGTTTTGCAACCGCACTGGCCGGTGGGGTCACGACGATGCAGATTCTACCAGGCTCGGCGAACCTGTTCGGGGGGCGCAGTGTCACGGTTAAGAACGTGTTTGCGCGGACCGTCAATGAAATGAAATTTCCGGGTGCACCACACGGGCTGAAAATGGCTTGTGGTGAGAACCCGAAGCGGGTCTACGGATCACGAGGTGGTGCGCCTTCGACGCGCATGGGCAATATGGCGGGGTATCGCAAGGCCTGGATCGCCGCGAGCCAATACCGCGATAAGCGAAAAGCGGCACAGGCTGGCAAAGGCGAGATGCCGGACCG
Source organism: Pseudomonadota bacterium (assembly GCA_038533315.1). Lineage (GTDB taxonomy): Bacteria > Pseudomonadota > Gammaproteobacteria > Steroidobacterales > Woeseiaceae > CALBPI01. Next base: position 7,775 of record JBCAZB010000032.1, read on the forward strand.
GGACCTGGCGCTTGAAACACTGGCTGACGCACTCGATGGCAAGATTCTCGTACACAATCATTGTTATAGAGCCGACGAAATGGCGGCCATGATCGAGCTGTCGCGTGAATTCGGTTACCAGATCACCGCGTTTCATCACGCAGTCGAGTCCTATAAGATCGCCGACCTGCTTGCGAGCAACAATATTTGTTCCGCGTTGTGGGCGGATTGGTGGGGCTTCAAGATGGAAGCCTACGATGGCATTGTCGAGAATGTCGCGTTTGTCGATGCGGCGAATGCTTGTGCCATTGTGCATAGCGACTCGGATATCGATATCCAACGCCTGAATCAGGAAGCGGCTAAAGCGATGGCGGCGGGTCGGCGCGCAGGTCTCGACATTAGCGAGGCGCATGCGCTCCGTTGGATTACCAGCAATGCGGCGAAAGCGCTGGGCATCGACGATCAAACCGGCACGATACGTGTCGGTCTTAACGCGGATCTCGTGATTTGGGATCGCACACCGTTCAGTGTCTACAGTCAGGCGCAGCAGGTGTATATCGACGGTGTGCTGATGTTCGATCGTCAGGATACGGATTATCAGCCAACAACCGATTTTGCGCTGGGGCGCGTCACCACACCCGGAGGCGTGCAATGAAACTCTTTTGTCGTGGTCTTTTGTTGGGAGTCGCATTCTTTCCGGCCGCCATGGCTGGCGCAGACGTCACCGTGATCGTCGGCGGTACGATTCATACGATGAGCGAAACGGGCACACTACAAGATGCGACCGTCGTCATCGAAGATGGGCAGATCAGTGCGGTCAGGCGCGGTCGTTATGTACCTGAGGGTGCCACGGTCATCGATGCGGATGGCAAGGTCGTCACACCAGGATTGTTCGCTGCGCGGACTCAACTGGGTCTTGTTGAAGTCAGTGCTGTCGCGGGCACGGTCGATAGCGGGCAGCAGGGCGAGCGATTCACGGCGGCATTCGACGTGGCCGACAGCTTTAATCCCGAGTCGTCGTTGATCGCTATAAATCGCGTAGCTGGTGTCACACGCGCCGTTATCGTTCCATCGCCTGCCTGGGGCGGGGATCAGGCTCCCGCGGTGTTTTCCGGAAGTGCTGCCGTCGTCCATCTCGGCGGTAACGATGATTATCTCGCGGTACGTAAGGCTGCTGTCGTTGCGCATATTGGTGAAACCGGCGGCTACCTGGCAGGAGGTTCGCGTAGCGCAGCCCTGATGTCGCTGACGGAAGCGCTCGATGATGCGATTGATTACAAAGCGCATCGCGATGCTTACGACGCTGGCGCAAGACGTCCTTACAGTATCAGTAAGGCGGACCTTGAAGCGTTGCAAAGTGTCATTAGCGGGGAGACGCCGCTGATGCTCAGCGCGCATCGTGCGAGTGATATCCGTGTCGCCATTGATCTCGCGGACCGGTTTGGTTTGCGACTTATTCTGGTCGGTGGTGCGGAGGCCTGGAAGCTCGCGGATCGGCTGGCTGCCAGCAACACACCGGTAATTATTTCACCGCTCAGCAATCTGCCCAGTGGATTCGATCAGCTGGCCGCATCGCTGTCGAATGCACGCGTGCTGTCCGAAGCGAGTGTGCGCGTGCTGATCGCGGATGGTAGCAGCCACAACGTACGCAACCTGACGCAGCTCGCGGGCAATGCGGTCGCCCATGGGCTGCCATGGCAGGATGGTCTGGCCGCGATAACATCAGCGCCTGCCGAGGTGCTTGGGCTTGGTGATAAGTTCGGCAAGCTGGCGGCTGGCATGGTGGCGGATGTCGTCGTTTGGGACGGCGATCCGCTGGAGGTGACATCCCACCCCGTCGCCGTATTCGTGGAAGGCGAACGAGTCGCTAACGAGAGCCGTCAGTCGTTGCTGAGGGACCGCTACCAATCGCTGGATGATACACGGCCGCCTGCTTATCGTAATCGTTAGGGAAAGCCGCACGATTGCATCGGCAATACGTGTTTTTGGGTTGCTCGCGAGTCTCTGCCTCTGTGAGCTGACGCTAGCGCAGACTCCGACGGTTGGTGTTTCCGGTGTCGACAAGCCGTTAGCGGCGAATGTCATGGCGTTTCTCGGTCGTGATGAGCTCACTTGTACGACGCCGCAATGGCAACTGTCTCAACTACAGAGTCGTTGGGTGAGTCGTGCCGCGCGCAGTCTGGAACCGTTTGGGTTCTATTCTCCGGATGTCAGTGTGTCGATCGATGCCACCGATAGTTGCTGGGACGTTGCCGTCACGATCGCGCCGGGAACACCAGTGCGCATACGGCAATCCGATGTTGCAGTGAGCGGATCAGCAAGTGCGCTTCCGGCGATTGCCAGTGCCATAAAAACCGCACCGCAGCCGGGTGATGTCCTGCTACACAGTCGCTATGAGTCGACGAAGCGTGCCATAACCAACGCGCTGCTGGCGGGGGGGTTCTTCGATGCGCGTTTTAGCGATTCGGAGTTGGCAGTGTTTCCGGCTGAGACCGCTGCGGATATTCGACTGCTAGCGGAGTCGGGCGACCGCTATCAAATCGGTGCTGTTCGCGTACAACAGAGTGTGCTTGACGACGCATTGATCGAGCGTTTGATACAGATCCGTACGGGCGCGCCGTATTCACGCGCCGCACTCGACCAGTTGCAGGCAGATCTTGTGTCAACCACCTACTTTGACCAAGTCAGCGTGAGAGCAGTACTCGAAGAGCGCGAAAATGGCGTCGTGCCTTTGGACGTAGACCTGACCCCGGCGCAGAAGCTCGGCTACTACATCGGTGCGGGGGCATCGACCGACCAGGGACCACGTCTGCGCGGTGGGTATCGTAATCGACGTGTGAACGGGCGCGGTCACCAGTTCGAGAGCGGGGCGCTATATTCGCCGGTATTGTCGCAACTGACGGCCGAATACCGACAACCGCTCGCGGACCCGCTGCGCGAGTGGCAAACCATTGAGTTGCAGTTCGAATCCGAGGAGACCGACACATCGACGGACCGACGCTGGCAAGTTGGTATTGAACGTACTCGAGCACTGCGAGACGGTTGGCTCTTTAGTTACGGTTTGTCCGCGCTGGATAGTGGCTTCAATGTCGCAGACCAAAGTGCGTCTGCACGATTGCTGATGCCGGTGTTTGGCTTGTCACGCCGTGAGGCCGATTCGCAGGCGAACCCACGTCGAGGTAGTAGCATTGAGCTCAGTGCTCGAGCCACCACCTCGAGTATTGTCTCGACTACCAGTTTCATCCAAGCTTACGCGCGATACCGGCGATTGATTCCACTCGGGACGCGTGGTCGTATTGCGCTGCGCGGCGAACTGGGCGCAACGTGGCAGTCCGACTTTGAGGCGTTACCGCCATCGGTCCGATTTTTCGCCGGGGGTGATAACAGCGTAAGAGGGTTCGGCTATCAGGAAATCGGACCAGAAGATGATGCTGGCAATGTGATTGGTGGCAGTCAACTCGCGACTGCAAGTGTCGAGTACGAACATGCGATCACCGACAGATGGGGTGTTGCGGTATTCGTCGATGCGGGCAACGCGTTTGACGATGCCAACATCGAACCGAAAGTGGGAGCTGGGCTGGGTGTTGTCTGGCGATCTCCGGTGGGCCCGCTTCGAGCGTATCTCGCGACCCCGGTGGCGACCGAGGGTGGACTGCGTTTGCACGTGAGTTTCGGGGCAGACCTGTGACGCGGCGATTTATTTGGCTGCGACGCGTGTCGTTTGCGGTGATTGTCGTCCTTGTCATCGCAGTCGCTGCTGTCGCGTGGCTACTGGGCACGACCAGCGGTGCGCGTTTTGTCGTGCGACAAGCTGTAGGTTTCGCGCCGGGTCAGTTGCGCGTTGATGACGTTGGAGGCACGTTTCTGTCCGGACTCGAGTTGTCAGATCTTGCCTGGGTCGACGACGACATCAGCGTGGACGTTGCACGTCTGGAAGTTAAGGTGGGCAGCGGTGTGCTGTGGAACTGGCGACGTGTTGTTGTAGAACGACTGCACATCGATGGTGTCATAGTATCTTTGTCGACGCCTGAAACGGTAAACCCCGCGCCATTGACCGATATCATCATCGGCGCCTTGCCGGATATTCGCAGCCCGGTTGCCGTTCATGTTTGGGACTTACAGACGACCAATATAAAGATCCTCGAGGGCGCCGACGGATCTCCGATGGTGATTCGTGAATTTAGTGCGGTGGGTCTTTTGGATCGCTCCACGCTCGCTGTCGATATCGCATTGTTGCGATTGCCAAAAGCCGCTTTTTCATTGGAAGGTACTATTGGTATCGCAGGCCTGTGGCGTCAGGACTGGACGCTGGACTGGCGATTGGATCTGCCGAATGAAGTGTCTACCGGGTCGCTGATTGCGCAGGGCGATAGAGAGTCACTGGCGATTCATCATCGCGTGGAACAGCCTGTCGTTATCGATACCAAAGGCACCATCTCGGCGCCGCTGGATCAACCGCTCATCGTCGACTTGCGTTCGACGTCGGAACGCATCGAGTTGGCAACACTGGCCAGACCGTTGGTTGCGGAAGCATTGATTGTCGATGTGCGTGGCAAAGTCAGCGACTGGATGATTGGCTTAGACGGTAACGTCCAGGGCGATCCCGTTCTCCAAGGTCATTGGTCTGCAGGGCTTGCAGGGAGCGGCGTCGATTTTCGTGTCGATGAGGCGCTGTTCGAGCCTTCCGCGGGCGGCGTGCTAAAGGCCCAGGCGACGGTTTCTCTGTCGGACGCGTGGCTCGTCGATGGAGTTTTGCGGCTTGATGACTATGCGTTACAGATCCCCGAGGTTGTGGACACACAATCGATCGCCGGGCTGATTACTTTTTCGATCACGGATGATGGACAGACGGCTGACGTGTCGGTCAGTGAACTGGCTGGTCAGCTCAATGGCTTCGACATGGCTATGCGAGGCGCGCTCTCGCGTCGTGGCGATACCCTGTCGGTGACCGACGTTATCGCAACAGTTGGGGATAACGAGCTACAGGCCAATGGTTCCGCGTCTTTGACCGGTGATCTGGATGTCGAAGCAGCACTCGATGCCCGCGACCTGAGCCAGCTGTCGACCCTACTCGCAGGGCGTGTGACCGGTAACGTATCCTTGGCGGGGACACGCGCCACACCTGAGCTGTCCGCGGCACTGCAAATTCGTGATTTTATGGCGTCTGGTTTGACAATCGATAGCGCCGAGGTAAAGGCAGATTGGGACTCAGACACGGCGGATGTCAGTGTCAGTGCCAACTGGCTAGAGATCGCCGAACAGCGTTTCACTGACCTCAACGTGGATCTCGACGGCCTGTTGCAAAATCACATATTCGTCGCGTCGCTCACCGCTCTGGATCAGGTCACGCTGGAACTTGCAGCGACTGGTAGCTATGCAGACGAAACCTGGCAGGGCGAGCTGCAGCGGCTCAACGTCGCCCCAAACGGCGCATTCGCTCGAGCCGAGCTTGCAGACATTCAATTGCAGGCGCCTGTTGGCGTGACCGCATCGTCGACAACAGCAATCGTTGCACCGTTTTGTCTGGTGGCGGAGCGGCAATTGTCGTTGTGCGGCGAGCTCGATCAATCGCCGCAAGCGGTACATGCTGATCTGCGTTTGCGCGTCGAGGACGCCAGGCTAATGACGCAGGTGATAGCGATACCTTGGCGTGCAGACGGTGCACTCAGGTTGGATATGACAGTGAGGGGTGAAGCTGACAACCCGACAGTCTCGCTAGCGCTGACTGCACCGACACTGAGTCTGACTGATCAACGCACCATCAGTGAAGAATACGAACCACGGCGCATTGCCTTCAACACGTTGAGTGTAAGCGCGGATGTCGATAACGGTGCAGTAGACGGTCAGATACTCGTCGTGGCTGAGAATCTGGGCGAAGTGAGTGGCAATCTTTCGATCGTAGACT
>JBCAZB010000033.1:0-13533 GCA_038533315.1 Pseudomonadota bacterium
CGGTGATCGTCAATACGTCGCGACAGGCTTCGATAAACGCTGCGTCGTAGCCCCAGTGCGCCTTGCTGCGCAGAATCAGCGGATTGACGGCATCGAGGTCTCTGTCGGCGAGCGGGCGAAGCGCTTGCATCGGTAATCAGGGCCTCGCGGCCGCAACGATCGTCGTCGCCAGTGCGTCGAGATGTTGTATCGTCGTGTCGTGGTTGGTCACACAAGCGCGCAGAACGGGCCGCCCTTCCAGTTTGGCGAGCGATACCCAGCCGGTGCCGCTGTCCACCACCCGTTGCACAATCGTCCCGACCGGCGCGCTGTCGGGCGGTGGTGTTGCACAGACAATAGCCAGCGTCTGCGCGTTATCAACTCGCCAGTGAGCGTCGGCCAACCGACTGGCCAGATAGTTGGCCAGATCGATGCTTTGGTCGATGTGTTGTGCCATTGCGGCCCAGCCGCCGACCGCGAGCGATACGAAAAGTCGGACACCGATAAAGCGTCGCGACCATTGCATTGAGTTGACGTATAAATCGACGGTTTGATCGTTGGACGGCATGTAACTGGCTTGTACATGAAAGACGCGCGCGAGCAGTTCCGGGTTGCGCGTCAGATACATGCCGGCGCCCATCGTTGTGGCAAACCACTTATGTGCATCGATTGTGATGGAGTCGGTCAAGCCCAATGGCATCGCTGTCGTGTCATAGCGGTCTGAAGCGATGATCGCGCCGCCCCAGGCGGCATCGACATGCAACCAGCAGCCGGTGCTGTCGGCGATGTCGCGACAGCCTGCGATCGAGTCGATCATGCCTGCATTGGTTGTGCCGGCAGTAGCCACAATCAACGTGGGTACATCACCGTCTTGCTGATCTTGTTGCACCTGTGCCCGCAACGCATCGATATCGATAGCGCCATTGCCATCAGTGGCAATTAGCCTGACCGCGTTGCGACCGATGCCGCACTGATGTGCGATTTTCAGCCACGCGAGGTGACTCTCGGCAGAGACGTAAATCCGGGGGTTACCTTTGAATGCCGAAACGCCCTCGTCGGCATAGTTGGGCGCTGCCGCCGTCAGCGCACACAACACGGCCGTGGCGTTGGCCTCAGACCCGCCAGATGTGAAATGGCCGCCGCTACCTGCTGGCAGGCCTGCACGATGTGCCACAGCTTCGATCGTGTGGCGCTCGATGTCCACAGCGACCGGTGCGTGAGATCGCACACAAACCTGCGGATTAAAGGCCGCAGCGATCAGATCGCCGGCTTCTGCCAGTGCGCTGGGTTTCGGATTGAATAGCCCAAGATAGCCGGGGTGCGTCATATGTACCGTGCCCTCGCTCAGAGCGTCGACCAGCCAGTCGATGACCGTTTCAAATTCACGCGGCTGATCGAAACGCATCCGCTCGAGAGTCTTTTGCCACTCGGCTTCCGAAATGGTGGGTGATGCGGCGCCGTCGGTAACCCGATTCAGCGCCACGGCCACGCGATCGAGCGTGTATTGCAGGCGCGCGAGCCTGTCGTCTTGGTCAGGAAATAACGGGTTGTTGTTGTCGTGTTCGTTCATGCGGAGCGTGCGGGGTCACATTTGTTCCAGTTCGGTCGTCAAAGAACCACTCGCATTAGCGAGCTGTGGCAACAGTGTTTCTGAGCGTCGGACCTCTCCATCGATCGTTTGCGACAACAGCCGCAGATAACGATCACCGTCGGTAAAGTCTGTTTGCAGGGTGACCAGGCTATTGTTGTTATGGGTCACCTCCATGCGTCGCATGGTCTCATAGACATCCGCGATCTCGAGCGCGGTTGGAGCAGGCAATCGCGCAAGCGCGTTCGATGTCACAGCCAGTTCGAAGGCCGTTCGTGTGAGTTGGATGGGACGCGTGCCTTGCCAGCCTTCAGGTAACGCAAAGCGATTGTTGTCGCGTAACTCAACGACGCTTTGCTGGATCGGCAAACGCATGTTGCGATGGTAGTCGATCTCCGTGGTGAGGCGATCGTAGTTGGTTTCGATTTCTGCAACCACCAGCTGCAGCAACGTTCGCGCACGTTGAGTTTTCTCTCGTTCGTCCGCCCAGTCTTCTAGGGCTAGAGCGAGCAGAGCGCCGACAATAATCAACGCGAGTTCGAGCAGCGGTGCGCCACGAAAGAAAGTGAGGGCGCGGCGCACGGGAGTCTTGGTTTGCGTCATACTCTAAGCATAACGACTGACCGGCCTGTGACGCTACCGGTGCCGTCATCAATAGTGCGAGATCCCGAAGCGCCCACAACGTCCTGCTCCGTTTGCCAAGCCTGAGTAGGTGATGGCAACCGTCTCGCGCGGTGACGACGTCACCACGAGTGGCTACGATTGTATCCTTCACTCACATTGCTCCATCGCTCCATGGTTTCTCAGGCCGTGGACGCTTCGGGTTGTGAGACTGTGCGGTTGTCTCACAGACTAGATAGGCGCAAACGGTGTCGGAGACGGCTCACGATGGAGCGTTTTTTCGACTCAGTTGGGCGGTAGTGTGAACGTCAGACTGGAGAAAATCGTCTCGAACTCGACGTCGTCGTGTTCTTTCGGTACTCCCCAAACCGTGGTGAACTTCCATGTACCGGTCGTGGGCACCGCGAAGCTAACCTGTCCACGGGCGTCGGTCTTCGCTGTTTGTTTTGGTAAGACTTCCAGCGTTAGCAACTCCATGCCGACTTTGGCGTTCGCCAACGGTTGCCCGCGATATTCTACGAGTAGCGTCAACACATCGCCCTTCTCGATCGCCATTGGGTGCGTTAGCGGCGTAATCTCCAGCATCAGGCCGACTGGCAGCGTCACATGCTCGGTGAGTGTGTTGCCCGTTTGAATCAGGGTCTTTGCGCGTCTGGAGTAATGCTCGCGTCCGGGTTGTTCAGTTTGACCGTTGGCTGCGCGGTCGTCAGCGATCGCGCTCAAGCCCTCTTTCTCGACGTAGGCGTTGAAACGCTCGGCTGGCAATGTCGATGTCGAGCGGTAGCTTTCAAGCGCAATGATGTGCGTCCCTGTTTGGTTAGCGGGTACTGCTGCTGTTGCTTCTTCAACGAACTGAAGCAGATTGTGTACTCCATCCGGCGCAAAGTCTCGCAGGGCCGCAACTTGCTTAAGACCATGTGGCCAGGGATTGAATTCACCCGCGTGACCGACACGAAATTGTACGATCGTATGCCCGCGCTCATTGACTTGGTCTGTGGGCAGCAAAAACTGATCGTGTGCCGACGCGTTACCGGTCAATGCGACCAATTTGACTGCGACTAAGACTGCGACCGCAAGCAGACCCCGTGTGCGTGCACTATCCATAGACTCTCTCCTCTAAAGTTGGGTGGCCGACGTCGGTCGTCGACCACCCGAGTGGACTAAAACAAATCGTCGAAGGCTGCGGGATCATCGCTGCTGGTGATGTTCAGGTCATTAATCTCGCGTGGCTCCTGCCACTCGGGATCGGTGACGATCGCGCGGACCAGTGTATCGAAATTCGTCAGCCCCGCCGGACCCTGTGGTCCAGTGGGTCCTACCGGTCCGGTTGGGCCTACCGGTCCAGCTGGCCCGGCGGGACCCGTGGCGCCGGTGGCTCCGACGTCGCCCGTATCTCCCGTGCAGGCCGCGAGACTCAGCGCGATGATGGCGAGTGTGCTGGCGGTATGCCAGCGTTGCTTGCGTTGCATCGTCGTCTCCTAGTCGTTGCTGGCACCGGCGAGCGGTGTATTCAGGTAAGGAAAGGCATTGCCAAATTGCATCGCCGACAGTGCGGCACCATCGGTGTAGGCCAGGCCGCCCGACGGCGCATCGCTTGGCATGCAGCCAAAGACATCAACATTGTCGAGCGTACAGAGCACGCCCATAACCGCGCGGATGGCTATGTCGACAACGTCATCGCCTGGTCGACGGCCATTCGGGAAGCCAGCGTTGTCACCGCCAATCACGCCCAATGTGTTCTGTGTCGCCATCTCGGTGGCCGGTATGCCCGTGTTCAAGCGCAGCATCTCGCCTGGTGCCTGAAGATTCGCGGGCTGTGTCACGCCGGTTATGCCTGTCAGGAACACGGCGACGAGGTCGTTGCGCGGAAAGTTATTCGGCGCTTGCACGCCGGCGCTGCCGAATAACGCTTCGATCAACTCGGGTAAGACCGGATTGGTCACGTAAGTCAGGAACTGCGGATCGTCTTTCGGTTCGCTGGCATTGAAGCGGTCCTTGTCGCGTAGACCGATGACGACCTCGTTGACCAGCGGGTTACCAAGGCGAGACACCTGCGTGAGTGCGCCACCCTGCAAGCTGCCAATGGAGAGCCCATTCGGTGCATCGAAAACGGGTGACGGGTTACGAATCTCCGCTTGTGGCAGGCTTGCCGTCGTCCAGCCGCCAATCACGGGATCACCGTCTCGCGTTAGACAGGCTACCGGCACCTCAAGCACCAGCGAGGTGACATTTTTGTCGGCCAGATCGTCTTGCTCGCCATCACTGGGGCCGAGCGGATTCGTGTTGATGAGGTCGAATATTTCGCCAAGGTTGACGACAAACGGGTCCTTGCGTTGACCAACAAACACCCGACCGTCGTCACAGCCCGGAATGTTGACGTCGTAGATGTGCGCATCGGCATACGTTGGATAGTCAGGGATCGACTTTTCACCGACGTTATCGACGGGCTTGGCGAACTGTGCGGGCGTGACACCCCCGGCCGCGTTCGTCAGTACATCACCCTGATTGCGGCGATCCCCACGGATAACCTCAACACTGTAGGACTCCAGTATGTTGAGTCCGGCACGGTCGGTGACCGCAGGCCCGATGCCACCCGGCGCACTGGTAATTACCGGAATAGAGACGGTCGCATCGCCGACCGGCAGCGCGATGTCCTGTAGCTGATTCGTGAACCGGAAGCGGAACGTGAGATCTTCCTCGGCATCGCCATTGTTATCGATATGAATGTCGTACACGGCGTCGGGATCGAGCGAAAAGTAGTTGGGGCCGCCATAGGCGTCTTGCAGCGGCAAGTAGTTCGCCACGAGCGTTACGTAGTCCTCACGACCCGGTTCGTAACTGCGAAACAAGTAGAAGTCGGTCGCATCGACTTTTGGCTGTTCTGTGATCGCCGGCGCTTCGCGGTGGCTCGATGCCCACGCGCCGGGAACCAGCGCGCACAGCACGGCCGCGCCGATCAGTGATCTCTCAAATGACATGTCGTTCTCCTGTTAACAAACGAATTGATGCTTAAAGCGGGGGTAACTACGCACAACTCGGCTGATCGGATGCACTGGCGAAAATCTCTTTTCCTGCTAACGTTGCCGACAACTGCCGTTATCGATATCGGCGAAACACACAAGGGTTGACGTGCGACGATGGCGGACACTGCAGACAATCTGGAAGACCTGTTAGTCCGCGTCGCGGCCGACGACCGACAGGCGTTTCGTGAGCTGTACACGCGGAGCGCGAACGTGGTGTTTGCAGTGTTGTTGAATATCCTACCGCGGCGCGACCTCGCCGAAGAGGCGCTGCAGGATGTCTATATGCGAGTCTGGCGTCAGGCCGCCAGCTACCGTGCCGCGCGTGGCAAACCCTTGACCTGGCTGACAAGCATCGCGCGCAATCGCGCGTTGGATATCAAGCGACGTCTGGGTCGCGAAGCGGCGCTGCCGCAATCGCTCGCGGAGGCGGAGTCGCAACCTGCAGATGTCGATTCCGATCCAGCGCTGGCTGCCCAGTGGGGCGACGATGCCAAGCAACTCGCGCGTTGTATGGCGGGTTTGTCGAATGATCAGAATCGCAGCATCCGCTTAGCGTTCCTGCGCGGCTTCAGTCACAGCGAGGTGGCGACCCAGATCGGCGCACCGGTAGGCACGGTTAAAAGCTGGATTCGCCGCGGATTAGCGGCTTTGAAGCGGTGCCTGGGCCAATGAACTTGCAGAACCCCGACATGCTTGATCGTCTTGCGAGCGACTACGTCTTGGGCACGATGCCGCGGCTGGCTCGTCGACGTTTTACGCGCCTGTTGGCTACCGACATGGTGGCACGACGTGCTGTCCAGGATTGGGAGCGGCGGTTGGCAGCACTGTCCGCGGACGTGCCGCCTCAGGCCCCCCCAGACTATCTCTGGTCTCGGATCGAAGCTGCCCTCGATGATCTCGATGGTCCAAGAATAGGTCGGGTGACGCCAACGTCACGATGGACCGGTTGGCTGGCGGCGATGTTTGCGTTTGCGGCGCTCACTCTCGGCTGGCTGTACTGGCAGCAGGATGAGATCGTGGAGGCGCCTGCGTTCACCAGTATCTTGCAGGATGCCGAGAAAACGCCGACGTTTATTGTCGACGCGTTGCGTGATGCGCAGGCGTTGCGCATTCGTGCTTTTACACCGGCGACAATTGCACAAGACCAGACCTACGAGCTTTGGCTGGTACCCGCAAGCGGCGATGCGCCAGTGTCGCTGGGCTTGCTGGGGCAGGGCGACGTTGGTCAACTGACGTTGTCGGAGGCCGCGCTCGCAGCGCTCGAGGAAGGTGGCGTTCTGGCGATTAGTATCGAGCCAAGTGGCGGCTCGCCAACAGGCGCGCCGACCGGTGACATTCCGTATACAGGCGCGCTGACCACGATGATTTAGCGATGCTGGACACCTGTCTTTCTATACACTACTGTATATAATCCCATATTTTCTGAAAGTGTGAGAAATGGCGGTTGCAATGGAAACGCCGGATTATTTGTCGACCCTGAATGATGAGCAGCGTCAGGCAGCGACGTATGCGTCTTCTGGCAATTCGGCGACCCCGTCAGCATCGTCCGTGATGCCATCCGGGCCGTTGCTGATTATTGCTGGCGCCGGCACCGGTAAAACAATGACCCTCGCGCACCGCGTGGCGCACTTGATCGTCAACGGCGTTGATCCGGCGGATATTCTGTTGCTGACATTCTCTCGGCGTGCCGCTGCCGAGATGACCCGTCGCGCTGAACGCATTGTTCGTCAGGCGTTGCGCAGTCGTGGTCAGGCAGCCCGTTCTATTCGGTTTGCCTGGTCAGGGACCTTCCACGCCATTGCGAATCGATTGTTGCGACTCTATGCGCGCAACCTCGGTCTCGACCCGTCATTCACAGTCCTCGATCGCACAGATGCCGCCGACCTGATTGACTCATTGCGGCAGCAACAGGGCTTGTCAGTCCGCGACAAGCGTTTTCCGAAAAAAGACACTTGCCTTGCGATCTACTCGCGTTGCGTGAATACGCGATTGCCGCTTGCCGATGTGTTGGCGCAAAGCTACCCATGGTGCAGCGACTGGCTCGATGAATTGAACGCGCTGTTCGGCGCTTATGTCGACAGTAAACAACAGCATGCGGTGCTCGATTACGATGATTTGCTGCTCTACTGGTACCACCTCGTGTCGGAGCCTGCGCTGGCGCAAGATATCAGCGCACGTTTTTCGCACGTGCTGGTGGATGAGTATCAGGATACCAACCGCCTGCAGGCAGATATCTTACGAGCGTTGCGTCCCGACGGTGACCGGCTAACCGTGGTGGGCGATGACGCACAATCGATTTACGCGTTTCGTGCCGCAGAAGTCGACAACATCCTGGATTTCCCGGATCAGTTTGTGCCCGCCGCCCATGTTGTATCGCTGACCCGCAACTATCGCTCGGTGCAACCGATTCTGGATGCCTCGAACGCACTGATTGCCGATAGCGAACGCCAATACCGCAAAGACTTGTATTCGCTGCAGCCATCGGCCCAGAAGCCGAACTATGTCACGGTCGAAGACGCCAATGCCGAGGTCGACTACATCGTCCACCACGTACTGGCGCAACGCGAAACGGGTACACAGCTCCGTGATCAGGCTGTGTTGTTTCGAAACGCCCATCACAGCGATCGTCTCGAGGTGGAGTTGACCCGTCGCAACATTCCGTATGTGAAATACGGTGGGCTCAAATTTTTGGAGTCCGCGCACGTCAAAGATCTACTGTCTATTTTGCGTTGGGCGGACAATCCGAAGAATCGTGTCGCTGCGTTTCGTGTGTTGCAGTTGTTGTCCGGCATCGGGCCGTCGCATGCCGCGCGTTGTTTCGAGTACGTGGCCGCCAACGAATATTCACTGGCGAGCCTGTCGCAATTTGCGCCGCCTGCAGCGGCGATCACGGCCTGGCCTGCATTTTGTGCATTGATGCAATCGTTGCAGGCCACAGCGGAAGTCGCTGCAGACGGTGATCATTGGCAGGCGGACTTCGGGCAGGTACGCGCGTGGTATCAACCGGTGCTGGAGGACCGCTACGACAGCGCCGAGCAGCGGCTGGCAGACATCGAACAACTCGAAGCGGTGGCACAGCGCTACCCGAGTCGCGAGCGCTTCCTGACCGAGTTGACACTGGATCCGCCGCAGTCGACGGGTGACTTGTCGGGGCCACCGCTGCAGGACGAGGACTATCTGATTCTGTCGACTGTGCACTCCGCCAAGGGTCAGGAATGGGACGATGTGTTCATCATGAATGTGACCGACGGCAATTTTCCTTCGGAATTTGCGGCAGGCGACAACAAAGCGATCGACGAGGAACGACGCTTGCTGTATGTCGCGATGACGCGCGCCAAGCGATCATTACATTTGCTGGCACCGATGAAGTTCTTCGTCACGCAGCAGCATCGTCATGGTGACCGACATGTTTACGGCGCGCGCAGTCGTTTCATGACCGATCAGCTGTTGTCGCTTTTCGAGCCGCGGATGCATGCCGATCCCGCAGCGACTGGGGCGTCGCTATTGTCAACCCGACCCAGTGCGCAGGTCGATGTCGCCAGTCGCTTGCGCAATATGTGGCAATAACGCTGCTGCCGATCTGCCCCGTTTGCGCTAGTATCGTGGCATTCCTTGCGTTGGAGTCCGGCTATGCGCCAGCTATTTTTCGTTCTCTGTTGCCTGCTCACTATCGTGCCCGTCACGACGTTCGCGAATGCCGAGTTGCAGGCTGCGGCACTGGCCGCGGGTGATGCTGTTGAAGACCATGTCATCGCGTTGCGTCGTCATTTCCACGAAAACCCCGAGCTCAGTAATCGCGAGTTCAAGACCGCCGAGCGCATTGCAGAAGAACTCACGCTACTCGGCCTCGACCCGCAGACAGGTATCGCTTCCACTGGCGTTGTGGCGTTTATCGAAGGTGGCAAGCCTGGGCCATTGATTGCGTTAAGAGCCGATATCGACGCATTGCCTGTGGAAGAAAAAGTCGATTTGCCGTTTGCTTCTAAAGCGCGTGGCACCTTTCGAGGTAATGACGTCGGCGTGATGCACGCCTGCGGACACGATACCCATATCGCGATGCTGCTGGGTGCGGCCAAGGCCCTGGTGGGCATGCGTGACGAACTGGCGGGTTCGATCATGTTGATTTTTCAGCCGGCGGAAGAGGGCGCACCGGAAGGTGAGACTGGCGGTGCGGCGCGCATGCTCGCTGAGGGGTTGTTCGATGAGCGCAAGCCTGAAGCAATTTTTGGTTTACACACGTTTTCGGGCTTACCAGCGGGCGCTGTCGCTTACCGATCCGGCCCGGCGATGGCGAGCTCCGATCGTTTTGTGATTAAAGTACGCGGCAAGCAAACCCATGGTTCCCGACCCTGGGGGGGCGTGGATCCTATAGTGACCGCGGCGCAGATTGTCATGGCCGTCCAAACGATTGCTAGCCGTCAGGTTGATGTCACCAAGGCGCCTTCGGTGATTTCATTCGGCATCATCGATGGTGGTGTGCGAAACAATATTATTCCTGATGAAGTTGAGCTGGTGGGTACCATTCGAAACTTCGATATGGGCATCCGTGAGCAGATTCATGCCAAGCTGCGCCATACCGCACGAACGATCGCCGAGAGCGCCGGTGCGACGGCGGATGTCACTATTGATCTCGGTTATCCGGTGACGATCAACAATCCGGCGCTGACCGCCAAGATGTTGCCGACCGTACAACGCGTGGTTGGCGATGGCGGTGTTTTTGAGTCACCGCTGGTCACAGGCGCCGAGGACTTCTCCTACTATGCGCTTGAAACACCCGGCCTGTTTTTGTACCTCGGCGGGACGCCCAGAGGCAAGGATCCGAGCAAGGCACCGAGCAATCACTCGCCGCTGTTCTACGTCGACGAGTCGACGTTGAAGGTTGGGGTGAACGTGTTGACGGGGCTGGTTATCGACTATTTCGCATCGCCAGGGCTTGCGCCGATGGCGAGTGCTCAGTAGCTGGCAAAATTAGGGGGGCAGGATAATGAGTAAAGCCATTGAGTCGCTTTCGGTAAAGGAACAAGTCAGCGCAGAGGAGTGGCAAACGCGTGTCGATCTCGCGGCTGCGTATCGGCTCATTGCGCTGCATGGTTGGGATGATCTGGTCTACACCCATATTTCAGCGACGGTGCCCAATGAGCCGGGTCATTTTCTCATCAATCCCTATGGTCTGTTCTTCGAAGAGATTACGGCGAGTAGTCTTGTAAAGATCAATCTGGATGGCGAAAAAGTTATGCCATCGCCCTATGAGATCAATCCCGCGGGTTTCACGATTCACGGTGCGATTCACGAGAAGCGACACGATGTGACGTGCGTGCTGCATACACACACACGGGCCGGTATCGCCGTGTCGGCACAGGAATCCGGTTTGCTGCCGATCTCGCAGCACAGCTTGTTTGTGTTGTCCTCGCTCGGTTGTCACGACTACGAAGGTGTGGCGCTGAACGAAGACGAGAAGCCGCGCCTCGTCGCAGATCTCGGTAGCAATAACTTTCTGATGTTGCGAAACCATGGGTTGCTGACAGCGGCACCGACGATCGCCGATACGTTCCAGGCGATGTATTTCTTCGAGGTGAGTTGCCAGATTCAACTCAATGCGCAGTCTGGTGGTGGTGAGTTACGGATGATTGAGCCTGAAATCCTGGCCGGCATCCGCGCCCAGGCGGAACAGGTTCAGCGTGGTATGGGTGGACAGCTCGTCTGGCCAGGTTTGCTGCGCAAGCTTGACCGGCGTGATCCATCGTATCGGGATTAGTGTCCGCGGCCCGTTTCGGCCTATCCGGTAACCGGTTTTGCGTCATGCACGCTGGGCCAGCGATCCTTCTTTCTCGCTCAATAAGATTCGCTCGAAAAAGGGCTCCATGCCCTCTACGGGTTCGCAGTCGCGCTGAGAGTGCCGGTGGACGCTGGAGAGAAAAACTCTCAGCTACTGCAGCCTGTCTGGCAATCGGGGTTGCCTTGAGTGCGAGTGGTTTCGAGCGAGTGAGGTAAACCCGGTTGTGTCATGCGACTGGGCCGGCGATCTATTTTTCTCACTCGGAAAAACTCGTTCGAAAAACAACTCCTCGTCCCTCATTGAACTGTGGTCACATTGAAAGCAACAGCGCATGCAAGATCGGCTAGTTGACCGCTTTGTGACCTGTCTGGCAATCGGGGTTGCCTTGAGAGCGAGTGGTTTCGAGCGAGCAAGGTAAACCCGATTGCGTCATACAGTTGCCGCTACAAAAACCGCTAGGTCAGAAACAAACGATAGGCCGGATTGTTGGTTTCATCCCAGTAGGGGAAGCCCAGGCTGTCGAAATGCTCCGTGAGTGCCCGCGTATTGCCGTCCGGAATCTGGATGCCGACCAGAATGCGGCCAAAGTCCGAGCCGTGATTGCGATAATGGAACAAGCTGATGTTCCAGTCTTCGCCGACCGCATCGAGGAAGTCGCGTAACGCGCCGGGTCGCTCTGGGAACTCAAACCGGTATACATGCTCGTTGTGTAAGTCCGTAGCCCGTCCGCCGACAAGATGGCGGACGTGGAGTTTCGCGACTTCGTTATTACTGAGGTCACTGGCGTCATAGCCGGCGCTTCGAATGGCGTGCGCCACGGCTTCCTGTTCTTCGAGACCTTCGCTCAGCTCGACACCGACGAATAGCTGTGCATCGCCGTTGGCGCCGATACGATAGTTAAACTCTGTGACGTTGCGTTCCCCCAGCGCATGACAGAAACGCCGGAAGCTGCCGGGTTGTTCCTCGATGGTGACGCCGAACAAGGCCTCACGATGTTCGCCGACGGCGGCACGTTCTGCGATATGGCGCAGACGATCGAAATTGAGATTCGCGCCGCACACAATCGAAACGATGCGTTGCTCCGCGGTCCGGTTTTCTTCGGCCCACGCCTTGATGCCGGCGACCGATAGCGCGCCGGCCGGCTCTACCATCGTGCGAGTCTCTTCATAGATGTCGCGGATCGCCGCACAGATCTGATCGGTGTTGACGGTAATGATCTCGTCGACGAGCTCGCGACAGACGGCGTAAGTGAGTGCGCCCACGCGGCGCACGGCGACACCATCCGCAAAGTTACCAACGCGTGGCAGGGTGACTGGGTGTCCGGCTTCAAATGCGCCTTGCATGCTAGCTGCCTGCTTTGGCTCCACACCAATAATTCGTACGTGGGGTCGTACGAGTTTGATGGCGGTCGCAATACCAGCCGCGAGGCCGCCGCCGCCGATCGGAACAAACGCCAGATCGAAATCTTCGCAACGTTCGAGCATCTCACGACCGATCGTTGCTTGTCCCGCGATCACCAACGGGTCATCGAAAGGGTGGATGAAAGTAAGTTGTCGTTCAGCGGCGAGGTGCTCAGCCTGAGCCTGCGCGGCGTCATAGTTATCACCATGTAACACCACGTCGACCGGATAGCGACGAACCGCGTTGACCTTGATGCGTGGCGTAGTGGCCGGCATAACGATCACCGCTGGTACGCCGCGCATGCTGGCAGCGAGTGCAACACCTTGTGCGTGGTTGCCCGCCGAGCTGCAGATAACACCGCGAGCTGCCTCCTGGTCATTCAGTGCAGCAATGCGATTATACGCACCACGCAGCTTGAACGAAAAAACGGGCTGCTGATCCTCGCGCTTCAGCAATACTTGATGGTGAATCGCGGCGCTTAGCTGCTCCGCTGGCTGTAGATCAGTCTCGCGAGCGACGTCATAGACACGCGTCATCGCCTCATCGATCAGGGCGGGCCAGTCATAGGTATCTGTAAGCGTTAGCATTCGGTGATTATTGCAGCTGCGCTCGGAGTGGTCGAATACCATGGGCAAAAAAAAGCGGGGCCGAAGCCCCGCTCATTGTATTGCGTATTGTTGTAACTATTCGACAGGGTTACCGTCGGCGTCGATCAGGCGGATTTCATCAAAGCCGAGCGCACCGAGGCTCTCTTCGACACGGGCCCGATCGCCGACGACGACCCAGATCGTATTGTCTGGCTTGATGATGCGCTGTGCTTCATCGTTGACACTATCCAGAGTGATCGCGCGCGTCCGGTCAGCAAAGGTTGACCAGTAATTGTCGGGCAGATCGAAGCGCACGATTTCGGCCAGCGAGCCACTCACTGCACCAATCGTCTCCCATCGCCCGGGCAGCGACAACGTGTTGCCATCGCGTACTCGCGCGAGTTCGTCCTCTGTCGCCGGGCGATCAGCCAGATACTCACGCATTTCTCGGCGTATCTCGGAAATGGCGTCAGCCGTGCGATCTGTTTGCACAGGCGCAAACAGCAGGAACGGGCGCTGTGCGGCAGCATCAAGGATGAATGAGTAGCTGCCGTACGC
>JBCAZB010000034.1:0-13424 GCA_038533315.1 Pseudomonadota bacterium
CGCGGTGCTGGATGCGGTGCACGTGCTGGCGGTGTCGGCGCGCACGGGTCACGGCATCACCGAACTACGACAACATTTGTTGGCTGCCGCCGGCGTCGACGAACAACAGGAGACCAGTTTTTCGGCACGCCGCCGACACGTCGTCGCGATTACCGATGCTCGTGCTGCATTCGACGAGGGCGTGATGCAATTACAACAATTCAAAGCGGGCGAATTGTTTGCGGAAGAGCTGCGCCAGAGTCAACAGGCTCTTTCCGAGATTACCGGTCGTTTTACCAGTGATGATCTGTTGGGTCGGATCTTCGGTGAGTTTTGTATCGGAAAATAGTGTGACGGTTGTCATTCGTCCGACTGATAGTCTGCCAGTCTGACCACTTCGCTGTGCGATACCGCGGCCACTTCGGTGTTGTGCTCCGCCGCACTGACGGTATTGCGACCGGCCGCCTTGGCCTTGTACATCGCGTCGTCGGCACGACGTAACAGATCTTCAATACTCTCGCCCGCCGAAAACTGTGCGACACCGGCCGATACGGTCACGTTCAAGCCCTGACCGAATTGATGATCGACGGTCGTGCGGCGAATGCGTTCGGCGCAATCTATCGCTCCGCGCAGGTCCGTGCGCGGCAGAATGATGATGAATTCCTCACCACCGTAGCGTCCTAGTTGGCGAGCACGCACCACCGGTGATATCTCGTCGAGGAGCCTGAGTTCGCTGCGGGCGCGCGAGGCAAATTCGGTCAACACGTCGTCGCCGGTCAGGTGGCCGAACCGATCGTTGATTTGTTTGAAGTAATCGAGATCCAGGATCACGATGCTGAACACTTCGCTGTAGCGCAGCGCGCCCTCGCGCAACACGCCAAGCGTTTCGAGGATGCTGCGACGGTTGAACGCCTGCGTCAGATGATCCCGCTCAGCGAGGTGTGTGACCTTCGCAACCACCTCTCGCAGTTCTTCGTTGCGGCGCTGCAGACGCTCGCGCAGCGATCCGACGTGATTGCCAAAGAATGCCGCCCAGATTAGTAGACTGCCCACAGCGCCGGCCTGAAACAGAAAAGCAATGAAGGTTCGCTGGTTTCGGTCAAGGGCAAATTCGACGAGGTTCAACGCGACGAAACCGGCAAACGCCATAAACGCCATCATCGAGAAATCGCGGGCGCGCATCTGAAAAACGCCAAACATCAACACGATCAGGTATACCGAGATCTGCAAATCACGCCACTCTGGAATGCAGAACATAAAAAGCACGACCCAGGTCAGACCGATGCTGCATTGCGCGAAGGTCATCGACGGATCTTTGAATCGCAGGTTCGTACCGGAGCGGATTAGCCACCAGAACACAGCCACGTTGACGGTGACAGACAAACCTAGCGCCCACAGCACGAGTGAGGAGGCTTGTAGCATATCCATCGATTTGGCTACGATGGTCATCGTCGCCCAGATACCGTACAAAATGACGGACATCAAGAAGCGCTGCATGCGCAATTGTTGCGCCTGCTGGATTTTCTCCAGTTGATCGCTCATGACGTCCAGTGTCGCGGCTCCCGGCGGACGCGTCCGCGTCCGAGTTCACGTTTTGTTCAAGTTGTTAGCCGAGCAGGCCTTCTCGCTTGTACAGATGAATTGCAATCAACGTCAGAATCGTGCCGATGATCAGTGAAGAACCAATCGACACTGCGACGAACATCGGCTGCAGCGGTTCGCCTTTGACCAGATCCAGAATCAACAAATGCTGCGACATACTCGGCACCGTCATCCATGTCAGCGACGGCCGCAGATTGTTCACCGCCGCCACGATGATCGGTAGCGTCGGCAGCAGCATCGTGATGTTCATGTAGCTCTGCGCTTCTTTGAAGGTTTTCGTAAAGGACGCGACGACCGTCAGCAGCGCCGCGCCGATCAGCGCGAACGGCGCGGTCACGACAAACGCAGTGATGACCTGCTTCGGACCGAAGTCGACACTCATGCCCAGCTGTTGCAGAGGCATAAACTGCAGCACAACGGCGAATGCGATCAGCGCAAGCGCGAGCGACACCGACATGAATAAACAGGTTGCCAACAATTTGCCGATCAGCAGCGTTGAGCGTTTCACGGGCAAGGTCAGCAACGGCTCCAGTGATCCGCGCTCGCGTTCGCCCGCCGTTGTATCGATAGCGAGGTACATGCCGCCCGCCAACATCGCGAACAACAAGAAGTAGGACAACATACCGAGAATCAATCCGGCGCGGCCACTCGGTGTCGACGTATCGATTTCGTCAATCGTGATCGGACGCATCACAGACGGATCAACGCCGCGCGCTAACAACCGCATCGCTCCAATCTGACGGCTGTAGCCCGATATCATGCCGCGTGCGCGCCTGCCTTTGCGCGCAATGCTCGAATCCGAGTTATCCATCACCAGACTCACTCGCGCACTGCGGGCATCCGTCCACTGTTCGCCAAACGCCTCATCAACGATCAGCACCAATTCGTAAGTGCCATCCTTGACGGCTTCCACGGCCTCATCGGTGGTGAGATCGATCGGTTCGATTTCTGTGTCTTCGGATTCGAGATAGTTAATAAGGTTGGGTGCATAGTCTGCACCGATAACAGCGAGCTCCAACGGTTGCGTCTTGCTATCGGTGGCCTGCTTCAGCGTCATCGAAATCAACACGGCAAACATGATCGGGCCGAACAACGGGCCGAATACCAGCGCACTTAGCATGGTGCGTCGATCGCGGAAGTTGTCGCGAATTTCCTTGAAGAAAACAGTCGATAGATGACTCATCGCAACATCTCCCCAGCCGGTGTAATCGCCCGCACGAAGGCATCCTCCAAATCGTCGGTGCCGGTATTCTGTTTGATATCTTCGGTGCTGCCGGTCATCGACACGGCGCCCGCGGCAATGATGACGATGTCGTCGCACAAGGCGGCAACCTCCTGCATCACGTGCGATGAGAACAAGACACATTTGCCCTGGTCGCGCAGTTTGCGAATGATCTTGCGGAGGCTCCGCGTCGCCATCACGTCGAGTCCGTTGGTCGGCTCATCCAGAATCACATTCTGCGGTCCGTGCACTAGCGCGCGCGCCAGCGCCACCTTGGTTTTCTGGCCTTGTGAAAACCCTTTTGTACGACGATCGGCAAAGTCGCCGATCTCCAGCAGATCGATCATCTCGTTTACGCGATCTTTCGCTTGCTGACCTCGCAGTCCGTGCATAGCCGCAAAATAGGCGATGTTCTCTCTCGCTGTCAGTTGCTGATACAAGCCGGCGCCGTGCGGTAGTGCGCCAAGTCTCGCGCGCGCATCCAGCGGCTGGGTGGCGACATCAATATTGTCGATCAATGCCTGTCCGGCTTCGGGTTTGATGGCGGTATACAACACGCGCATCGTCGTCGACTTGCCGGCACCATTCGGTCCGAGCAAGCCGGTGATTTGACCATCAGGCGCGGTGAAGCTGACGTCGCTCACGGCGATGACGTCCCCGAAAGATTTCTTAATGTTCTGTACTCTGATCATGCGTTTCTCTCAGGGTGTCGGGCCAGTCGGGCTTGTGAAAATTGGCATACCGCGCAGGCGCTCGACACAGGTGCTATCGAGGTTGCTGACATCGGCCTCATTGACGAACTGGCCGAGCAGATCCGGCATGCAGCCAAGGCTCGAGATGATGTGCCCTTGCTGCGGTGCGACGATGTGTTTGGCGTTACTCAATGTTTGCATCGCGCGCTCGGCGTTGGCTGGCGGCGTTACCGGGTCGAATTCTCCGGACAACAACAAGACCGGCTTGTCGGATTCGACCGGATCGTTGAAGCCGTCATGCACAGTGCCCGCAGGCCAGACTTCGCAGGTTGCCTTAAGATACTGATACTGGAACTCGCCCATATAGCTGGCTTCACGTTCTGCCGCCAGGTAACCGTCATCGAAAAACGGTGCGTCTTCGCTGCAAACGACCGCGTTGTGCATGCCCATTGCCAGCATGTCAGGGAAGGTTTCATTCAGCATCGCGGCGTTGGCGGCCATCATCGTGTAGCGACCCTCGCTGGCTTCGGTCAGCATGATCGGCAACAGCGCGCGCATGAGAGGTTGGTAACTCGCCAGTCGCACGATACCCATCAATTCGCCTTCGCTCAGATGTTGATCGATCATTTCACCGGTGCGCGGGTGAGCCAGCGGTACGGTGACCGGCTCTGCTTCCAGCGATTGCATCAAACCCCGAAATTTCGCGTCCAGATCACCATGTGTGTCGGCACATGCCGGGTCTTCTGTGCAGCGCGCGAACAGCGCTTGCAAACTCTTTTCTGCGGCAATGCCAAGATCCGGCCCGAGCAATTGATCCGCGGCGATGACGCCGTCGATGATGACGCTGCGCACGTGTTCCGGGTATTGCTTCAGGTAATGCAATGCGACCCGGGTGCCGTAGGAGCCGCCCCACAGATTGAGCGTGTCGTAGCCGAGTGCGGCGCGTACCCGATCGAGATCATCGACGGCGACGCTGGTGGTGTAGAAGCGCGGATCGCCGGCCAGTCCTTCGAGGCATCGTTCGGTTTCCGCCACGGCCAATTCGAGGTTGTAGTCCGCTGGCTGCGCGTCGGTCATCGCGTTGCAGGTCAACTGGTTTGATTCGCCAGTGCCGCGTTGGTCGACAAGCAGGATGTCACGTTTGCGACGAATTGAACTGAACGCACCGCGCATCGACAAATAGCTATCTACAGCGCCCTGGCCTGGGCCGCCCGCGAAGAACACCAACGGGTCTGGCAGCGGCTCAACCGCCAGTGCGGGGATCACCGCGATGCGCAACGCGATCTGTTTGCCATCTGGCTCGGCCGGATTTTCGGGCACGGTGAACTCTCCACACTCGGCCTTGGCCGTGGTTTGCGCGAAGCCCGCATCGATGCGACAAGGTGACAGTTCAATCTCGGCTGCAGTGGCGCTACCGAGGCAGGTGCCGACGAACAACGACACAAACAGTCCTGTCCAGCGGCTTGATGACAACTTACGGAACATGGCGTTATCTCAACGAATATCCTGAAATTTCACGGGAGTATGCCGAAAACGCCGCATACATTGCGAGCACCATAGCGCCGGGCGTAATCGTTGCGCGGTCCTCTTGTGTCCCCGCGGCAAGCCGATCAGTGTGATGCCTAGATTATTGAAAAATATAGATTTCTGACGAAAATCGTCGTTGCGTTACACGAACAATCGGTTGAGTGCTGGGCGCATGCAGTCGCTGCAACATGCAGTTTGTGCCCACTGACCAACGACAAAATGCCTGTAAAAACCGATAAAAATGCGCGGCAAAACCGTGTTTTGACGCGTCGCCACGTTTAAACTACCGCCCCTTGCTATGAAGTGCGTGTGACCCCAATGACGGTTAGCCAACAATATGACGTGATCGTGGTCGGTGGTGGCCACTCCGGCACCGAGGCTGCGCTGGCCGCGGCACGCACCGGTGCGAGCACGCTATTGATCACTCAAGCGATCGAAACGCTTGGCCAGATGAGCTGCAACCCGGCGATCGGTGGTATCGGCAAAGGCCACTTAACACGTGAGGTTGACGCGCTCGGCGGCGCGATGGCCGCGGCGATTGATGAAGCGGGTATCCAATTCCGTACATTGAATGCCAGCAAAGGACCGGCCGTGCGTGCGACACGAGCGCAGGCGGACCGAGTTTTGTATCGGCAAGCGATACGCCGTCGGCTAGAGCATCAGCCCGGGCTACGGCTGTTCCAGAGCATGGTGACGGACCTCATTGTAGAAGGCGAAGCGGTAGTCGGCGTCACGACGCAAATGGGTCTGGATTTCAGAGCACGTGCTGTCGTGTTGACGGTCGGTACGTTCCTCGGTGGTGTGATACATCTCGGCAGCACGCAATACGGCGGCGGTCGCGCCGGCGACGCGGCTTCTAATCGGTTGGCGGCGCGCATGCGCGAGCTGCCGTTTCGTGTCGCTCGGCTGAAGACCGGCACACCGCCGCGCCTCGATAGTCGTACCATCGATTTTTGGAAGCTTGAAGAGCAGCAGGGCGACAACCCAGCACCGGTGTTTTCATTCCTGGGCCGCAGAAGTGATCACCCGCGCCAGATTTCGTGCTTCATCACGCATACCAATGAACAGACGCATGACCTCATTCGGGCATCGTTGCATGAGTCACCGATGTACCAGGGTCATATCGAAGGCGTGGGCCCTCGCTATTGCCCGTCGGTAGAAGACAAGATCGTGCGTTTCGCCGACAAGTCGTCGCACCAGGTGTTTATCGAGCCAGAGGGGCTCGATACCTTCGAGGTGTATCCCAATGGTATTTCGACCAGTCTGCCGTATGCGACACAGCAAGCTTTTGTGCGCAGCATCAGTGGTCTCGAAAACGCTCATATCACGCGCCCCGGCTATGCGATCGAGTACGATTACTTCGACCCACGCGACCTGCAGCTGACACTGGAAACACGTTTCCTCGCCGGGTTGTACTTCGCGGGCCAGATCAATGGCACGACCGGCTATGAAGAGGCCGCGGCACAAGGCCTTCTCGCTGGCATTAACGCGGCACGTCGCGCAGCGGACCAATCGCAGTGGTCTCCGACACGCGACGAAGCATATCTCGGTGTGCTGGTCGATGATCTGGTGACGCAAGGCGCCAGCGAACCCTATCGTATGTTCACCAGTCGTGCGGAGCATCGCCTGTTGTTGCGCGAGGACAATGCGGATCGCCGGCTGACGCCTATCGGTCGTGAGCTCGGTGTTGTGGATGATCATCGCTGGCGGGTGTTTGAAGCACGCCAGGCGTTGGCGGAACAGGAGTCAGCGCGTTTGTCGAAGATCATCGTGCGCGCAGATGATCTCTCCGGCATCGATTTGTTCGGCAACGGCCAGTCGTTATCGCGGGAGACACATGCACTGGAATTGCTGCGGCGCCCTGAGGTCGATCACCATGCACTCACCGCGGTTCCGGTGGTCGGTGCGATGGTCGCGGCGGAAGGTGTTGCAGACGATGATTATCTGGCGAGCTCGGAGTTTGCCGACAGCGTGCGGCTACAGGTTGAAACCGATACCAAGTACTCAGGTTACGTAGAGCGCCAACGTCGCGAAATTGAGCAGCATCGCAAGCAGCAGTCGCTGCGCTTGCCGGCGGATGTCGACTATTCAACAGTTCACGGGTTATCGAACGAAGCACGCCAGAAGCTCTCTGAGGCACGGCCAGAGACCATCGGCCAGGCGAGTAGGCTAGCTGGCGTGACCCCGGCAGCCATATCGCTGTTGTTAGTGCATATGAAAAAACGCAGCCTGAAAAAGAGCGCCTGATTCCGCAATGAGAGCATACCGGCTCGTAATTCTGCTGGCGCTTGGTCTCGTCGGTTGCGGCGAGAGCGAATCGAACCCAGAGTCCACTTCGAGTATTGTCCGGGGCCTGTCTGCAGCGCCGGAAAGCATCGACCCGCAACTTGCCCGTAGTGTCGCGTCAGCGGTGGTGCTGACCGATTTGTACGAAGGCTTGCTCACTCGCAATGCCGAGGGGCAGATCATCGCCGGTGCTGCGATCAGCTGGGAACTCTCTGCCGACGAGCGTCAATACACGTTCCGGTTGCGGGAAGGGCTCCGGTGGTCGGACGGTAGCGCGTTGACCGCTGGCGATTTTGTGCGCGGCTGGACGATGCTTATCGCCGATGACACTGCTGCATTTTATGCCGACCTATTGAATCCGGTGCGGCGCACAAGTGACGGGCGTTTAGCGGTAGAGGCATCGGATGACGCCACACTGGTGGTCACGCTAACCGCGCCCACGGCAGATTTTCTGGAACGTCTCGCGCATCCGGCTTTGGCACCCCGTGCATCCGGTGAGGCGCGCTATAACGGTGCTTACCAACTGGAGCAATACGCGCCGCTCGGCAGCATAACGCTCTTGCGCAATCCATATTTTCATGCGGCCGATAGTGTGGCCATCGTACGCGTCGAGTACCAGCCGTTCGAGCAGGAGCAAACCGAGTACGCCGCATTCCGTTCGGGCACCGTCGATGTGACAAGTCGTGTGCCGCGCGCGGTGTTCCGACAAGAAACGCGGCCAGACACACTGCGCACGGCGCCGTATCTCGGTGTCGTTTACCTGAGTTTCAACATGCGCGATGCGCCGAGCGCGGTGACGCGTTGTCAGTTATCGGCAGCCATCGATCGAAAGGCGCTGACGGAGACGATTATTGGTCGTGGCGAGCAACCGGCGTATGGCCTCATACCACCAGGCGTAGCTAACGGTGTTTTGCCGTTTGAAAGTCGCATGCAGGCGGTGGACGGCGTCGACTCAGCCAGTCAACCGACGGGTGAGCTGACGCTGCATTATGCGACTTCCGACGAAAATCGCGTCGTAGCCGCCGCTCTGCAGGAGATGTGGCGAAGCGCCTACCCGGATCTAAAAGTCACGTTGGCCAACAAGGAGTTTCGCGTTTTGCTCAGCGAATCCCGTGCCGGGACCTTCGATGGGATGATGCGGCGTAGCTGGGTCGCTGACTACAACGACGCAAGCCAGTTTCTCGCGATTCTGAAGAGCGATGCAGCCGCGAACAGCAGCGGATTTGCCGATGCGCGTCTCGATACGCTGCTGGCGGCCATCGACAGCACGACTGACCCGGCGCAGCGCGAGCGGCTGTTGCACGCTGCTGAGCAATTGATCGCTGCCCAGGTTCCAGTGATCCCGCTGTATTTTTTCGTGTCCAAACATTTGGTGGCGCGTCGCGTGGCAGGTTGGCAAGACAACCCGCTCGACGTGCATCCAAGCCGGTTCCTGCGTCTTCTGGACGAATGACCCTATGCTGCGCTACACGCTAAGTCGACTCGTCAGCGTGATACCGACATTGCTGTTGGTCATGTTGATCACGTTTCTGCTTGTCCACGCAGCACCCGGCGGTCCGTTCGACAACGAGCGCACGCTGCCGCCGGAAATGCAGGCACGACTGCAAGCGGCTTACGGTCTCGACCAGCCGCTTTGGGTACAGTTCGGCAATTACATCGGCGGTCTGATGCAAGGCGATCTGGGTCCGTCGTTTCGTTATCCACAATCGACGGTCAATGAACTGATCGGCGATGCCGCGCCCGTCTCGCTGTTGCTCGGTAGTCTGGCCTTTATCGTTGCGGTGATCTTTGGTTCGGCCGCCGGGATTCTCGCTGCAATACGCCAGAATCGTGCGACGGATCATGTGCTGATGACGGTTGCGATGACCGGCATTTCGGTGCCTGCCTTCGTCGTCGCGCCATTGTTGGTGTTGTTATTTGCGATCACGCTTCGTTGGCTGCCGGCGAGTGGTTTGAGCACGCCATGGCATTTCATTCTACCGGTGTTTGCGTTGGCCTTGCCGACCGCCGCGTACGTGGCGCGTCTCATTCGTGCGAGCATGCTCGAGGTGCTGAAGGGACAGTTCATCCGCACGGCGCGCGCTCAGGGTTTGTCGTCGCGTACCCTGGTGCTGCGTTACGCGTTGAAGCCTGCTCTGATACCGGTCGTGTCCTACCTCGGGCCAGCCGTTGCGGCGTTGCTCAGTGGCTCAGTTGTCATCGAGCAGATTTTCAATATTCCAGGACTTGGGCGCTTGTTCATCCAAAGTGCGCTGAATCGGGATTACACCCTCGTGATGGGTTTGGTGATCTTGTATAGCACACTGCTGGTGTTGCTCAATCTGATCGTCGACCTGTTGTATGCCGTACTGGACCCCCGGGTGCGCTACCGATGATGGTGGCAGCGGACAGAAAGGCCCTTGGCTGGCAGGCTTGGTATGCCATGCGGCACGATCGTCTGTTGATCGTATCTGCCACGTTGCTCGTGTTAATTGTCGTCGCGGTCATTGTCGGGCCGTGGCTCACACCACACAGCTATCAGACAATGGATTTGTCCGCGGTTCTCATCTCGCCGCAATGGGCGGACTATCGCTGGTTCGGTACCGATGATCTGGGTCGCGACCTGTTCGCACGCGTCATGCATGGCGGCCGCGTCTCGTTACTGGTAGGTATCGTATCGACGTTTGTCAGCCTGGTCGTTGGCGTTTTGTATGGCGCGACGGCCGGTTACTTCGGTGGGCGTGTCGATCACTTGATGATGCGCTTCGTCGATATCCTCTACGCTCTGCCGTTCATGTTTTTTGTGATCCTGCTAATGGTTCTGTTCGGGCGCAATATCCTGTTGATTTTTGTCGCGATCGGTGCCGTGAATTGGCTGGATATGGCGCGTATCGTGCGCGGTCAGACGCTGGCACTCCGGCGCCGCGAATACGTCGAGGCGGCGGAGATGGCTGGTGCTTCAAAGCGCCGCATTATCTTCCGGCATATCGTTCCGAATCTACTCGGTGTCGTTGTCGTCTATGCCACGCTGACGGTGCCGCAGGTGATCCTGATCGAGTCGTTCCTGAGTTTTATCGGTCTCGGCGTGCAGGAACCGATGACCTCATGGGGTGCCTTGGTGCAACGGGGTACCGAACTGATGAGCATCGCGCCCTGGGTGCTCGTGATCCCGTCGCTGATGCTGGCCGTGTCCTTACTGTGCCTGAACTTCGTGGGTGATGGCTTGCGGGATGCCCTCGATCCCAAGGACGGCCACCGATGAGCCTATTGTGTGTCGATGATCTCGGTGTGCGCTTTCGGACCCCGACTGGCGTTATCGACGCGGTACGCAGTTTGAGTTTCAGGCTTGAGAAAGGCGAGTCCCTCGCCATCGTCGGCGAGTCTGGATCCGGTAAGAGTCAGTCGATGGCTGCGATCCTCGGGCTGCTTGCCGAAAATGGTGAAGCGACCGGCAGCGTGCGTTTTGATGGTCAGGAAATTCTCAACAGCGGTGATCGCGCGTTACGTCAGATTCGCGGCCGGCGCATCTCTATCGTGTTTCAGGACCCGATGACATCACTAAACCCGTATCTGAGTATCGGCCAGCAACTCAGTCGTGTGCTGATCGAGCAACGCAACCTCGCTGCCGATACCGCTCAGGCTGAGGTGATCCGGATGCTGGATGCCGTGCGCCTCCCGGCTGCCAAGACGCGTCTTAAGAGTTTTCCGCATGAGTTTTCGGGCGGCATGCGCCAGCGCGTGCTGATTGCGGCGGCATTATTGTGTCGGCCGGATATTCTGATTGCTGATGAGCCGACCACGGCACTGGATGTCACGGTTCAGGCAGGTATTCTGCAACTGCTGCGTGAGCTGCAGGAATCTTTCCACACCGCGCTCGTTATGATCAGCCACGATCTCGCAGTTGTCGCTGGTAGCAGCGACCGCGTGATTGTCATGGATCGCGGTGTGGCGATTGAAGAGGGCACAACGCGTGAGGTGTTCAGCCAGCCGCAAACCGCTTGCACACAAGCTTTGCTGCGCGCCGTGCCTCGACTCGATGAGCCTGCACCGGTAAGACACCGAGTGCAGCGTGAGGAGCGACCGCTGATTCACGCAAAGCAGTTATCGGTGCGTTATCCGATGCCGCGACAGGGCTTCGGACGGCAACGTTTTTTCACAGCCGTGCGCGGCGTCGACCTGACACTACACGATGGCGAAACGGTCGGTGTCGTGGGCGAATCCGGTTGCGGCAAGTCGTCGCTCGCGAGGGCGCTCGTGAATCGCGGTCGGCACCAGGGCGACATCAGTTATCTCGGCCACGACCTGATTCGCATGCGCGGTGACGAACTGAAGCGTGCGCAACGCGACCTGCAATTCGTATTTCAGGATCCGCTCGGTAGTTTGAATCCGCGGATGACGATCGAGCAAATTATCGCGGAGCCTGCTGAGATTCATCGCATGGGGGACCGGCGGGAGATCCGGCGGCGGGTGATCGAGTTGCTCGAACGTGTCGGTCTGGATCAGACAGCGCTCACGCGCTACCCACACGAGTTCTCCGGCGGGCAATGTCAGCGTGTTTGTATTGCGCGGGCATTGATGAGCAAGCCGCGGTTGCTGGTATGTGACGAGGCGGTCAGTGCGCTGGATGTTACGGTGCAGTCGTCGATACTCGATCTGTTAAACCAGCTTCAACAAGAGTTGTCACTGGCCATTTTGTTCATCGCGCATGATCTCGCGGTGGTGCGGCAAGTGTCAGATACCTTGTTGGTTATGTATCTCGGTCGCGTCGTTGAGCAGGGCCCGGCAGAGCAGATCTATCGATCGCCGCGTCACCCGTATACGCGTGCGTTGCTCGATGCCGTGCCTGTCCCGGACCCGGATATCGAACGCACACGCCAGTATCAGAATGAGGACGTTGCGATTCCGACGCCGTGGAATATTGGTCCCGGTTGTTCTTATCAATCGCGCTGTCCACGAGCAACGGCACGCTGCCAACAAGAGCGGCCGACGCTTGAACCCATCGATGGCGGCTTGCAACAAGTCGCCTGCTTTCATGCTGCCGAACCTGTCTTAGAGCGCTAACGGCATGCGCAGCACTAACGATTCTTGGGCATGACAGGCACCGGTAGACCATTAACAATGGCCGTACCATCCGAATAAGTCATACGCATCTTGTAGAGGCCCGCTTCGGTGTCCTTCTCAAGCATGCCCATGCCACGCACGGTGGTCACAAGGTTACTCGTCGCTGCGAGGTCCTCGACGCTAGCAATCGGCGCGCTGATATTGAGGGTGGCCTGCATATCGGCCACCAGATTATCGGTAAAGGCATCAATATCATTTGTGGCCGGCTGGCGCGCCGGTGCGAGTGTGAGCGCCAGATCGCTTTCAATCGCTCCGGCGTCCCCAACCTGAGACTGTTGCCATGCGATTTCGGGTGTGTTGCTGAGCGCGGTCTGCAATGTCGCGATATGGGCTGCCGCGAGTTCACGCGGTGCAGTCGGCACGACACGCTTACGGGCGTCGTCGATCATGCGGTGCAGTCCGGGCAACGCCGCATTACTGAGGTTTTCCAATAAGAAGTCGCCGTCAATAGTCTGCGCGGATTCGGCAACGCGATTCGTGAAGGCATAGTCGACCTGCAAAGACGTGTTGTTGCTGCCCGTGCTGGTTTGTGCGGATAGATCGAGGCCCTCGATATCGACGGCGCTATGACCTTCAGGTGTCAAGGCTTGCAGCATTGGCGTACGGACCTCTGCGTGGATCGCACTGAGATCGGGGCGGACAGATAATTTACCCTCGAGATCCGCCCAGCGGATCGCCTGACCGTTTTCGTTGACCATACTGGCGCCGGCTGCACGCCAGTCCACCTGCAGCGTGCCGGTTAGTCCGATGTGCGTCAGCGTTTGTGCAGGCAACTGAATGACCCCATTGTTGCCGGTGTCCAGCGCAAATGCCGATTCCGCTTTCGCGATAGCAGGGCGCAGGAAGCCAACCAGAGGGCCGTGCTGGATGGCATTGGCGACGATCAATGATGGCTGATCACCGAAGCCACCAAAGGCGCCGATCAGCTGTTTCACTTGCGGTGCCGCCAGTGAGTATCGGTTTCTCGTTAACGACAATGCACCACCGCAAGTGAAACAGCTGATCGGCGCCTTTGG
>JBCAZB010000035.1:0-13319 GCA_038533315.1 Pseudomonadota bacterium
CAGCACGGGCTGCGCTATCGCTCACCGTGTCATTGAACTCGGCCAATGTGGCATGCCAGTTGCCGGTCACCTCAAGCACGAGATTCGCCAATGCATCGATTTGTCCCGCTGAATCGTTCAGCGCCGGGATGTAGCGCAAGTCGCCGCCACCGGCCTCAACAAACAGTTCGCGATTTTCCAGTGCGATTTCCTCAAGCGTCTCGAGGCAATCGGCCGAGAAGCCCGGGCAAATCACATCGATCTTGCCAACCTTTTCGGCACCCCAGTCTTCGAGCGTGTAATCGGTGTACGGCATCAGCCAGGGCTCTCGTCCGACCCGCGACTGAAAAGATACCGCCCATTCTTCCTCGGTCAGCGACAGGTTGTCAGCCACCAGGCGCGCTGTTTTCTGGCACTGACAGTGGTACGGATCTCCAGCGCGAAAATAACGCTGCGGGATGCCATGAAACGAAAACAATAGTCGTTCCCCACGCCCGTGTGACTGCCAGTGGTCACGTACGCTGTCCGCCAGCGCCTGAATCAGGTCTGGTCGGTCATGGAACTGGTTAACAAACCGCAATTCGGGTACCCAGCGTTGCTTTGACAGTGCCTGGGTAACGGCATCGAACACGGTGCCGGTCGTCGTCGCAGAGTATTGTGGATACAACGGCAGCACCACCAACCTGCGTACGTTCTGCTTGCGCAGCGATTCGAGCGCGTCGGGAATGGACGGCGACCCATAAGACATGCCTAGTGCCACGGCGACACGACTGCCCGTTTGCTCGCGGACACGACCCGCGACACCGTCCGCAATTTTCTGGCTGAACAGCAGCAACGGTGATCCGTTGTCTGTCCAGATTTTCTTATAGGCAGCAGCAGAGCGACGTGGCCGAATATTGAGAATGATCAGATTGAGAATGAGCCACCAGAGAATACGCGGCTGCTCAACAACGCGCGGATCCCACAGAAATTGCTTAAGATAGCGGCGTACGGCTTTGGGTGATGGATCATCTGGTGTGCCCAAATTGACGACGAGCAAACCGATGGATTGTTCGTCGGCGTGGTCAAATTGGGGTTCATTAATGTAGCGCGACATGCGTATGGGTTGTCCGACCGCAAAAACACCAGCTACCCTACCAACTGGACTGGCACGTGGCCAGCGTTCCAACCTCTGCAAAGGCAAGTTTGTGACTGAGATCCCCGCTGAACAACCCGAACAAGAGTCGGACAACGATTCGATGCCTGACAAACAGACGTTGATTCGCGACGCCATCGCGTTTCAGATCAAACTGATTATCGATGGATTACGAGACGTGATACTGATTCCTGTATCGCTCATCGCCACCGTGCTGAGCTTGATCAAACCCGGTGATAAGGCCGGTAGCGAATTCTACGACGTTGTCGCTTTCGGCAAAGAGACCGAGCGAAAAATCAATCTGTTCGGCGCGGCACCAGAACGCTCCAGTGCGGAATCCGGACTACCGGAAGGCGACGTCGATCAGGTCATCGAACAAGTTGAGCAATATCTCAGCAAAGAACTTCAGGGCGATCGCTTCAGCCAGGCGCGAGCGGGGCTCGAAAAGACGCTGGACCGGCTCCGACGACAATTTGGTGGAAACGACGCCGATGTCTGACGAGGCGTGGCTGTCACGTTGGCAGGATGGGCGAATCGGCTTTCACGAGGCCGCGACGAATCAGCACCTATTGACACATTGGCCGGCGCTGACGCAGGTATCCTCGGCTGGCGTGTTTGTCCCGTTGTGCGGTAAGTCGCTTGATATGCTCTGGCTTGCGGCTCGCCATACAGAGGTGGTCGGTGTTGAGTTGTCGCCGATTGCCGTGCGTGATTTTTTTGCGGAGGCGGGTCTTTCGCCTATCGTCACAGAGCACGGCGATCTGGCCTGTTGGCAGGCGCAAAACCTGTACATTTACGTTGGCGATTTTTTTGTGTTGTCCGCGCAGCATTTGCGGGGCGCACGTTTCGTCTATGACCGGGCATCGCTGATCGCATTACCCGAGTCCATCCGGCCAAAATATCAGCGACATTTGCTTGAGCTGATGCCATCAGATGTTCTCGGGTTAACCGTCACAGTCGACTACCCGCAGTCCGAAATGTCGGGACCGCCGTTTGCCGTATCCGACGCTGAAATTCGCGAGCTTGCGGGTGCCTGCAACATGTCGATAGAGGCCATCGCTGAGCACGATGTGCTGGCTGGTGCGCCGAAGTTTCGGGAGCGGGGCGTCACCCGTATGGTCGAGCGGGTTTATCGCTGGCAGCGGGACTCAGAAAAAGCGAGTTAGTTCGAGCTGCCAAAAATCCTCATTGCTGAAAACGGATAATGCGTCTATGGATGATTGCCCGGAGAAGAACCGCGCCTCGATCCCACCGCGCCATTTTGCGCCAAACCGGCGGGACGCCTCGATACTGGCAATGCGTCCATTGCTGCGTCGATCGTAGCTGTACAGAATCAGGCATTCCGTACCTGCGAAATCATTGCCGGTTATTCGCGCGCCCAGCACCAAATCATCGTTTGCGACGCTGACGCTTTGTAATAACCGGTTGCTGTCGCGATCGTCATACTGATACTCGACGATCAGGCCGAGATCCAGACTGCTTCCGCCAACCCCGAACCAGGTTGTTTCAAAACCGCCGGTCGCTGCGAAATAGCGTTGCTGGTCGTCTCGCCGAGAAATCGCTTCCAGTTTCCAGAGCCAGCTGCCGGCAACCCAGGTCAGCTCGAGACCCGTCTGATCAGTCAGGTAATAGAAGGGTCTGAGCACGGGAGGCTGCAGCGGATTATCGGTCGGTTGAAGCTGCAGCAACGGCGCTCGTGATGTTCCCATAAAGTACGACAGTGCCCATTCGAAGCTGCCTGCATAGCCCGAGTAGCGGGCAGCGAGATCGACGTGCTGACGTTCGTCACGCGACTCGAAAACCGCTGCGTCTTCGACGAGTTGGAGGGGGCCTCGCAGCCGGCCACGACTGCCGGGAAGTCGTTGCTCGCGAAACACCGGCAAGACAAAAAATTCCCATTCCGAACGTCCTGGTTGCAACGCGAGGCGGATCATCGGTTGCCCCAGTTTTTGCTGGCCGTCCGGGCTATCGACGCGGTTCGTCTGATTAATGGTGTCGACCAGCTGCAATGCTTCCGTCACCCCCCAATAAACGCGATCGATACCGACCGACAACTCGGCAGCTCGCCAACGATAGCGCCAATTCAATTCGCCGATATCCCACTGGCTGCGTTCGCCATCCTGGCTGTCGAGGCGGCCATTCAGCGCCAGCGACAGGCGTTGCTTGCGTTGGTCGAAATCGAACGTCCAGCGCGTGGCCGCAGCGAGTGATTGATCCTGGCTAGCCTGACGTGAGTCATCGGTGGCTTGCACAAACCAGCGTGCCTCTGCGGTGACCTCCGACTCCCAGCGCGACTGCGCCCCGCTGTTGCCTGCCGCCGTGAGCGTTGCGGCTGCGACAGCGCTAGCGAATATCGTCGAGCGCACCGGGTTCGAATTCACGCGCGTTCAGGCCCTGATCAAACAGATAGTCCTCCCAAGTCAGGACGGTCTCTCTGCCTGTCTGCACATTGATCATATGCATCCGTCCGGGACGCCAGAATTGATCTCGATGTAAAGTGAAGTCACCGACAGCGAGCGTTTTCAACAGTGCACCGCGTCTGTCGTAGTAGTGTACTTGTTGCAGACGCAGCGCCTCACGGTCGATCCATACCTCTTGTCGACTGTAGCCAGACTTGTCTGTTGGCGTCCGTTCGATGTGGTAGCAAGGCACACCATCCAGACTGACTTCGCCAATGTAGCGGTACGTGTACTTGTCGACCTCGTCATTGCCGAGATCCTCGTACGAGAATTCGCTCGACATGAACGCGCCGCTGCGCTGGTTCGATGCGATTCGCTTGACGCGACGCAGAGCGGGGAGATACAGCCACTGATCGTTAGAGCGCTTGGCGTGACTGTGCGTCAGGAAGGCGGTTCCGCGCACATCTGCGGGATCCTCAAAATAGAGGATGGTGCGATCGCCATTGGCGCTTTGTTCGAGCGTCCGGCTGCGCATCGCGCGCTGCACACTGTTGCCGCGCCCATCGAACAGCACCATCGTCATCGCGGCGCTTGAGTCGCCAAAGCCATCGTCACGTCGCGCGGCCTCTACCGCAATCGCACGACCGTTCTCTGCCGGGCTGTTGGTAGCGTCAAATCCGGGAATATCGGTGTCCACTGCGAGTGCTGCAAGCGGCATCAAGGCTGCCAGAAATAACCATCGTTTCATGTCGCCATGGTACCGGATTCACTGTGCGGTGTTCGTGCCTCGTCGCTTGTCGAAGTCTTTTTCATTCAGTGAGTGACGCCAGCCTGAAGATTGTTGGTTGTCGATAAATCTTCAGGTTTCTTTACAAAGCGCTGACCGTTCTAAAGCTCCGTGTCCGTAGCCTGTTATCCCACGCAAGGGACAGATCGAGGAGGTGCAATGTGATTGGGGACTCGTACAAGAAAATACAGCGAACGCTGGCGGTCTTGCCGGCGGTGTTGCTGCTGGCATGCGGTGGCGGCGGGAGTAGCAGCATTAATGACGACACGCAGGCTGGCGGTGGTGACGATGGCAATAGCGGCGATGTGCAAGGCGATGCCGGTGTGCCCGGCGAACTGCACGATGCCTACCTCTGGTTTGATGGCAACGTCACGGTTGCGCTCAACGGCAATGAGGTCACGTTAGAGGCCACCGGTCGGCCGAACCATACCTCGCCCTATTGGAATCCCAACAACGCCAGCGGCTTCTACGTTGCGCCAGATCCAGCGATTACCGACGAGGCACGGATGTCGCCCGGTTATATCGAGGACTACGTGAATCTGTTTACGTTAACCGTACCGACCAGTCCAAGTCTCGCTGCCACCTCGTCGACCACGTCGCTGGGCCCCGTTGGTATTGCGGTGAGCGGCGTACCGATATTCAATGATCAGGAAGGCCCGAACATCGATCTCAACATCGGTGTCATCTCCGGGTTTGATCGAAATGGTGCGCATACCGGGCCTAGCACGTATCACTATCATCTCGAACCGCAGGCAATCAGCTTCAACGACGACGCACTGATCGGCGTAATGGCGGATGGATTTTTTCTGTACGGTCGCTATTGCTATGCCACGCCGGGCAGCTACCCGGACGACCTTGATGCCTCCGGCGGGCATTTTGGTGTGACGCAGCATTCCAATGGCCTATCCGAGTACCACTATCACGTCAAGAATGAACCGTATCTCGGCGCCTACTACCTGTTGTTCCCGGAAGACTATCAAGGGACGCCGAACAACATTTCCAACTGATGATGGCGTTGTTATCACACCAGCGATCTCGTGCGTGGCCAAGGCTCATCCTATTAGCGGTTACCGGATTACCGACGCTATCGACAAGTTCGGCGCCGCTATCGTCTCTGGCAGTAGAGTTGACAGCGCTGCAGATGGATCGACGCCAGGGCTTGCGTCTATATAACGGCACGCCGTTCACCGGTGTTGCAACACGGACATTCCCAGACGGCACCGTCGCTGAACGCGCAGAGTTTCGCGACGGACGACGGCACGGTGTGCTCAGTATCTGGTTTCCAAATGGGGTGCTGGCTTTGCAGGCTCAATTCTCTGCCGGTCGACGACATGGCATAACCGAGACGTGGTGGGCGAACGCGATGCCCCGGTCGCGCACACGGTATGTCGCGGGTATGGCCGACGGTATTGGCTGGAGCTGGTATCGCACTGGAGAGCGCTTCAAGCGTCATCAGTACCGTCTTGGTCAACCAGAGGGCCTGCAGCGCGGCTGGCGCCGCAACGGCAAGTTGTTTAGTAACTTCGAAATTCGCAATGGGAGGGCTTATGGCCTGCAAAACGCCAATCTGTGCATTGAGCTTGACGATGAACAAGTGGTTTCGACGCCCACTGCGCGCCTGTAAACAAACAGCGTTGGCTGTTGCGCTGGTTATTGGTGTCACCGCAACCCCGGTTGTTGCGACGGAAGCCTTGCCCTATTACGCGGATGCGGCGTTCACGCCGCTGTGGCTGACGGCAGCCGAAGCAGAGCGACAGCGTATCCATCGTATCCCGGAGTTTGCGTTCCGAAATCAGTATGGCGATGTCGTCGATCAGGATGCCGTGGCGGGGCAGGTAGTTGTCGCTAACTTCTTCTTCGCGACATGTAGCGGCATTTGTCCAATGATCCGGGATCGATTGCAGGCCGTACAAACAGCCTATACCGGCGTCGACGATGTTGTGATCCTGACGCATACCATTCGCCCGACCGTCGACACGGAGGCAGTGCTGAAGGCGTATGCACGGATCAACAACATTCAGGCCAACAAGTGGCACTTGTTGCGTGGCGAGCGTGACGCGCTCTACGACTTTGCGCAACGTGCGTACTTCGCGAATGAGGACTTGGGTAAACCGCAAGCGGACGATAATTTCCTGCATTCCGAGAATGTGTTGCTGATCGACCGGCGTGG
Organism: Pseudomonadota bacterium; assembly: GCA_038533315.1. GTDB lineage: Bacteria > Pseudomonadota > Gammaproteobacteria > Steroidobacterales > Woeseiaceae > CALBPI01. The sequence continues at coordinate 6,471 of JBCAZB010000035.1, forward strand.
TCATATCCGCGGCGTTTACAACGGGCTTAGCGAAACAGCGATCGAGCATCTGGTCGCGGACATCGCGGTGTTATTGGCGGAGTCGATGTAGATACCGGCAGGCGGTTGCGTCTTGGTCGGTGATGTAAGGGGCACCTCGTCCTCGTCACTCTGTTTTGTTGACTATCGGTTTCTATCAAACCCGTGGTAGCAGACCCTGTATGTCATCGCCGGTTCTGCCTAAGGAGGTCATGCCAATGCCAAAATTGAGACTGATAGTGCTCTTGATAAGCGCCGTTGGGTTTTCCTCGTGTTTAAGTAACACGCATTCACTAGGCCCCGTGCCGGTGGATACTCAGAAGAGGGCGGCAATCGATTCGGCGATCCATGACATCCTGAGCGGCCAGAACATCAAGACTGCTGGTGTGGGTCTCATCGAGAACGGGGAACTGACGTGGACGTTTTACTATGGCGAGCAGTCACCGGGTACGCCGGCGTCTGCCGCGACCCAATTCGATACCGGCTCGATTACCAAGGTGGTATCGACCGAGACCATTCTACGTCTCGCTGATGACGGTCAACTCGACCTGGATGAACCCATGGGCAGTGTCTGGGTCGATCCGGATCTCGAGGATGATCCGCGGGCACAACAGTTAACGCCGCGCATGGTTCTGACTCATACCACAGGCTTTCCCAGCCGGCGAAGCCGCACCGACAACGGTAGGCTACAGTTCCTTCACGATCCGGGGACCACCTTCGGTTATTCTGGCGAAGGCTTCGAGTACCTGATGCGCTTCGTCGAGGCAAAACTTGGCAAGCCTTTCCCGGATCTTGTAGCGACAAAAGTCCTCGGGCCACTGGGTATCACCGGGGCGTCGTTCGCGTATCGCGAAGAGAATTTTGAAAACGTGGCGCTCAGTGTCGACGATAATACTGGCGAGTTCCGAACCGACTGGGGTTACCACTGCCTGGTCGTTTCGAATACCTGTCCGGAGGATGGGACTTACAGCACGTCCCGCAATATGACGATGACGGTCGAGAGTCTCGCGACTTTTGCGATCTCTGTCGTCAACGCCGACGGCTATAGCGCCGCTATGGCTGCCGATCGCAATACCGTTCAGTCGGTCAAAGATCGCCCTGTGTTTTACTGCGACAAACCAGGTATTGGTCAATGCCCACTGGAGCAAGGCTATGGCTTGGGTTGGGAGGTTCTGAACTACGGCGACAGTCAATTGCTTGCGCACGGTGGTCATGATTATTCGGTCCTCACCGTACTCGGGATCAACACGACAACCAAAGACGGTGTCATCGTGTTGTTAAACGCGCCAGAGCTCGCCGCTTTGCGGGCGATGCCGGAAATTCTCGAAGTATTGGATCCATCGACGCCGCTCAGTCAGCAGTACCGCGGATGGCTACGCTACAAGGAGTCGCGACTCAAACCGAAGAGTCACTAGTGTTCGATTTCGCGCACGATGCGAGGACTTTCAATGCGGCCGTTGCCGAGAGAGGCCCGCCGTTTCTACTTGCAGCGTATGGCGGCCAAAGCTGAACTTGAGCAGTTTCTCCTACCGGTCAATGCATAAAAAAAGACGCCTCCGTTGCCGGAGGCGTCTTCTCGTTTCCCTGAGCTGTTACAACGGTTACCCGTTGCAACAGCCGGCAAGGCTCAGTCGCGCTTGATTTCCTTTTTGTTGGTGAACGTCAGCGAATATGCGGTATTCACTGTCGTGTTTTCTTCACCACGGAAACCTTCGAAAGTCGAGTACGCATCGTCGATGAACGCGGCGTCAACCGTATCTTCAGCACCGAAGATACCACTCGGACCAATGCCAGCCAGGTTGAACAAACCACCGGGGCCTTCATCCATGATGCCTTGGTTTGCGCTGAACACGCCGTCTGTATGCCAGTTACCGATGTAGTGCCCTGCCTCGTGCGTGATGATGTTCGACATGACTTCAACCACCATGTCTTCTTTCGTCACACCCTCAGCCAGCACGATATCGTTCAGCGTAAACGTATTGTTCGCGCTGGCACCGGGCGTTGCCGGGGCAGTCAGAACATCCAACAACACCAACGCAGATTCCTGCGAATTGTAGTTACCGGTATCGATGGATTGCGAGATACCGATCGTGCTGATGAAAGCCTCGTCGATCGTACCGGACACCTCAACGACGCTGACGTCGAAGGTCGTGCCAAAGAACGTGAAGCTGCCCTGATCGATCAGCGCTTCGAAGAAATTCGGCATGCCGGTGCCGTCATTGCCCATCACAGCCACTGCCGTGTTTGGGTTTTCTTCTGATGCTTCAAGGTCCGTCTCATACGTCTTGCGCACGCCAGCAGTGATGCGGTTCGTAATTCGTCTGACATCGGCTGGCGTATTCGGCAGATCTAGTGCTGGCAGGAAGTCGCGGAACGGCGTGTGATCGGTAACAAATGGGAATCCGAACCAGGGTTCCTTGCTAACCGGTCCACCGTTGTAGTCGACCCATAACAGTTGAACGCGTCTGCCAAGTTCTTCGAAACCCGGCCGGTAGATACCGAGATCCAACTCGTAAGGCCCGAAGCCGCCGCTGATTGCGATCGCATACATGCCCGTTTCTTCCGCGACATAATCGATAACGCCGTTGCCATCGATCGGCAGCGGGCTCTCTGCCACCGCAAAGGTGCCGAAGCCGGTCACGCCCTTCTCAAACTCGCCGTTCATGTTGAAGATGTCGAGGCTGGGGTTACCGTCGATGCGCGCGGCGGCGCCCAAAACGTCGCCCTTGTCCAGCTTGAACGTGTAGAAGTCAACGTCACCGTCGCCACTCGGGAAAACACGTAGCTGGAAGTCATAGCTGCCTTCTGAGCCAATCAGGCCGGTGGCCGAACCTCCCAATGAATCAAACGGATTCGCTGGTTCAAAAGCACCAAAGCCGCCGATCGCCAAAACCAGATTGAGAGGGTTGGCGCCGACAGTCAGGGTAGCGAAGGAGTCAAAACCCGTGCCGCCGTCATCCTGCTGGAATATCAGGGTGCCGTCATCGAGAAAAAAGGATACAACAGGGTCGAGATCCCCAAACGGATCTGGTGTCGTTACTGAGATCTCGAAGGTCGTGTTCGCCGGCAGCGACAATGCAACCATGTCGTAGTCGGCCACGACGCCAGGCGCGGGACCGTCGCCAATTACGCCGGAAAAACTGATGCCGTCTGGCCCGCCAGTCACGCCGGATTGCAGAGCCAGCGGGATAGCACCGTCGTCTTCTTGCTGGATCAGTTCGCGAATGATGAGACCTTCGCCTAGTGAACCTGTGACTGTCGCTGTGTTCCGTTTGCGACTCTTACCTGTCTTCAGACGTTTGACGCGCTCGGCTGTCTCTACGCTGTCGTTCGCGCCTTCTTCGCTTTCGCTCTCAGTATATTCAACGGGCGTTGTACTCGGATCAATCGCGGTCACTGCAGCAACACCGCCGGGTGCCGCGGCGTTAATCCGCGTTTGTGCCTGCGCCCGCTTCAAGGCCGTCCAGTAATCTGACGTGCCAACGTCTCCGGGAACGGGCGTCGCGATACGCGGATCTGGCATCATCGGCGTGGCTGGCATGACAAACGCATTGGGTGCGGTTGCTTTGGCGGCCTGCAGCGCGGCGTGATCCGGCGTGAATGCTTCGCCGGATAAATACTCATTGGCCTGTGCGATACCGGCCACGAATGGCAGTGCGGCAACTGCCGCGACCACTACGCGCGCGCGCGAGTGACTTCGTGCAGTCGATCTGGGGTTTCTATCCAACATGTGCTCCTCCACTTTGGCATTGAAACAAAGGTGCGTGCACTTGATAGTTGTGGGCCAAGACACATTGCCTTGAACCCCTTGGCGTCGATTAACAGCAAAAATCCGACTCTGGCCTGATGAACGGTCAGTTCAGACTTTTGGAATCTCAATCAGGTACGCGCTAATCGCTCAATGAAAAAAATGACGTTCTGGTTATTGTTAAGTTGATTTTTTTACGCTTCCCGAGCGTATCACCGAATTTTATTTATGGTAAAAGCGGACCGGCCCTGCCGATCGGTATTGCTGTCAGTTATTTGACATAAGTAGCCTATTCATGACCACAGTCGACCAATAACTGCATGTTTTTAATGGCAAACAGATTTCGTCAGCCTTAGCCCATTTTTTTCATCAAAAATCGCCTAGGAAACGTAATGTTATATCGTAACGCGCAAAACACGGGCCCATCTTGGGTGCGTCTACTGCTGCTTTACGGTGTCAGAATGATGAGATCTTTCTGGCGCCTTGTTGTGTCCAAGACTGACCTATTCGTTGCAGAGACAATCGCATCGTTGGCGACCCAATGGATTTTCTCTAACTGGTGGCCTCGCGTTGGAGCGCGACTCACGGATCTTTATGGCACCTACAAAAAAAGACGCCCCCGTTGCCGGAGGCGCCTTCTTATTCCCTTGAGCCGTAGCAGCTGTTTGCCGCTACATCTGGCAAGGCTTAGTCGCGCTTGATTTCCTTCTTGCGTGTGAAGGTCAGCGCGTAGGCCGTGTTCACCGTCGTGTTCTCGACGCCCTGGAAGCCTTCCAGGATCGAGTACGTGTCGTCGATGAATGCCAGATCGACGGTGTCTTCTGCACCGAAGATGCCACTGGCGCCGATACCCGCAAGGTTGAACAGTCCACCAGGACCTTCGTCCATGATGTTCTGATCGGTGCTAAACACGCCGTCGGTGTGGAAGTTACCGAGATAGTGTCCAGCCTCGTGAGCGATGACGTTAGCCAGTGCGGTTACAACCAGATCTTCCTTGGTCACACCTTCCGCGAGCACGACGTCGTTCAGCGAGAACGTGCCATTGGCATCGGCGCCAGGCGTTGCCGGTGCGCTCAGGATATCCAGCAGTACCAATGCCGCATCTTGTGACTCGTAGTTACCCGGGTCGATCGTCGACGCAATACCGATCGTGCTGATAAAGGACTCATCGATCGTACCTGATACTTCCACGACGCTGACGTCGAAGGTGGTGCCGAAGAACGTGAAGCTGCCCTGATCGATCAGCGGCTCGAAGAAGTTCGGCATGCCCGTGCCGTCGTTCGCCATGACAGCGACTGCAGAGCTCGGGTTTTCTTCAGAATCTTCGAGTTCCGTTTCAAGACTGTCGCGAACGTCAGCCGTGATGCGGTTCGTGATGCGTCGTACATCGTTGTCGGTGTCAGGCAGTTCCCACGCAGGCAGGAAGCTTCTGAACGGCGAGTGGTCGGTGACCAGCGGGAAGCCGAACCATGGTTCTTTGCTGACAGGCCCGCCGTTGTAGTCGAGCCAGATCAGCTGTACGCGTCGACCGAGTTCTTCGAAGCCCGGACGATAGATTCCGAGATCCAACTCGTAAGGACCGAAGCCGCCGCTCAACGCGATCGCGTAGGTGCCGCTTTCTTCAGCCACGTAGTCGATAGCGCCGTTACCGTCGATTGGCAATGGGCTGGCCGGAACCGCAAAGCTGCCGAAGCCTTGTACGCCTTTCTCGAAATCGCCATTCATGTTGAAGACTTCAAGAACCGGGTTGCCTTCGATACGTGCCGCTGCACCCAGTACGTCGCCCTTGTCGAGCTTGAAGGTGTAGAAGTCGACATCACCGCCGGCACCCACTGGGAATGCGCGCAACGTGAAGTCGTAGGTGCCTTCAGAACCGATCAGACCAGTGGCTGAACCAGCTGTTGAGTCGAACGGGTCGGCCGGTTCGAACGCGCCGAAGCCGCCAATCGCCAACACGAGGTCAAGGTCGTTGGCACCCACAGTCAATGTAACGAAGGTGTCAAAGCCATCTCCGCCATCATCTTGTTGGAAGATCAACGTACCGTCGGTTAGGTAGAACGAGACCACGGGATCCAGGTCACCGAAGGGATCGGCCGTGACGACCGACACGTCAAATGTCGTGCCTGCGGGCAGCGTGACTGCAACCATATCGAAATCGGATACGACGCCGGGCATTGGGCCATCACCGATCTCGCCGGAGAAGGTGATTCCATCAGGGCCGGCGGTTAGGCCTGATTGCAAAGCCAATGGAATGGTGCCGTCGTCTTCCTGCTGCACCAGCTCGCGGATGATCAGGCCTTCGCCCAGAGAACCGGTGACCGTGGCGGTGTTTTTCTTACGGCTTTTGCCGGTACGCAGTTTCTTGATGCGCTCGGCGGTGTCGAAGCTGTCGTTGGCGCCTTCTTCACCTTCTTCCTCGGTGTATTCGATCGGCATCGTGGTCGGGTCGATCGCAGCGGAGGCGATCGGGCCACCAGTTGCAGCTGCATCGATACGCGTTTGCGCCTGCGCACGCTTCAGCGCTTGCCAGTAACCTTCGTTCGCCGAAGTACCCGGCGTCAGCATACTAAGGCGTGGATCAGGGATGATCGGCGAGTTCGGCATGACGAACGCGTTCGGTGCGCGGACTTTCGCCGCTTCCATTGCCGCATAATCAGGCGTGATCGCTTCGCCCGTCAGCAGCTCAGCAGCGTTAGCCGCTGTTGCCACAAACGGCAACGCAGCGACCGCTGCGAGTAGCACGCGCGAACTCACTCGCCTGTGCTCATTTAGTTTGAGGTTTCTCTCCAACATGTGCTCCTCCACTTTGGTTTCGAAACCAGCAAAAAGGCGCAGTAGGGCGCGTGCTGCAACAAAGAATTGCTCTGACAAATACCAGACCTCGGGCTAACCGAATCAACGTGGCGCACTGCGCTCAAAGTTGAAATTGGCGGCAGCAGGATTTCTGATAGTTGATGTGTCGCTCACTGACGTTTTGCTGAGTTTTTACTTGTGATTTTTTATCGCTCTAACGCCGCTCGAGACTAGCACCCGACGCTGTTTTTGGTAAAAGCGGACCGCTCTTTAAGTGCCAGTAAATCAAT
>JBCAZB010000036.1:0-13253 GCA_038533315.1 Pseudomonadota bacterium
GGGGTGTCTTCGAAAGTACCCGCCCTCTAGCGGTACTGCAGCTGATTCGCGAGGACAACGCTATGGTGCTGGATAAACTGTTTGTCGAGCCAGACGCATTGGGCGAAGGCCTTGGGCGACGCTTGTATGACCATGCGCTGCAGTTGACGCGTCAAGAGGGCATCGCTCGATTGGAGATTGACGCCGATCCTTATGCCGCCGATTTTTACGCACACTGTGGGGCTGTACAAACCGGCATGGTGGCCTCGACGGTGACCCCGGGGCGGCAATTGCCATTCTTCGTACACACCATCAAGTGAGCGGCGTTAGAAGTCGATGCCCTCGTACGGATTCGGTCCACCGGCGTTAATCCACGCGTCGAGCTCCGCTTCGAGCACGGATAGCGGGACTGAACGCAGCGACAGAATCTTGTCATGAAAATAGCGTTGATCAAACGCCGTGCCTAACGTCTGCTCGGCTGCCGCGCGTTTTTCGCGAATCAGCATTTCGCCAAGTTTGTAAGACAACGCTTGCGCTGGCCATGAGATGTAGCGGTCGATCTCGGTGGTCACCTCGTGTTCCGACAAGGCGGCGTTGTCACGCAAATAGGCGAGTGCCTGTTCCCGGGTCCACCCGTAGTGATGGACACCAGTGTCGATCACGAGGCGACACGCACGCCACATTTCGTACGTCAGTTGCCCAAACTTCTCATACGGCGTGCGATAGATGCCGAGTTCACCACCTAGCCATTCGACGTAGAGACCCCAGCCTTCGCCAAAGCCTGAAAAATAATTGTACGCCCGAAACTCGGGAATCTCCCCGGGTGCTTCCCGTGCAATCGCGAACTGCAGCGAATGGCCAGGAGAGCACTCGTGCAACGTTAGCGCAGGAATGGCGTACAACGGTCTTGCGCGTAGATTGTAGGTATTCATCCAACAGCGGCTGTAGCCGCCACGACCCGCCGTATACGTCGGCGCGATGGAATCCGGAACGGGCAAAATCGTGTGACGCTGCCGCGGCAGGAAGCCGAGTACGTCGTGGATATGTTCGGCGACGCGTTTGTCGACATAAGCCGACACGCCCATCAACTCGTCCGGCGTCTTTGCGTAAAACTGCGGGTCGGTGCGCAGAAAACGAAAAAAGGCTGCGAAATCCCCGTCGAACTCCAGCTCGTCTATGATCGCCTGCATCTCGTCACGGATACGTGCGACCTCAGAGAGACCGCGTGCGTGAATCTCCTCTGGCGTCAGGTCCAACGTGGTGTACTCGCGAATCTGCGCCTGATAAAACGCCGCACCGTCAGGCAACTCGCTGGCCCCCAATGTCTGCCGCGCGTTCGGCAAATATTCATCCCGCATAAATTCAAGCAAGCGCTGGTAGGCCGGCACGACATGCTCATCGATAGCCGTGAGCGATTCACGCCGAAGCTCTGACTGTGTTGCTGCGGGGATCGATGCCGGCATGCGGGTAAACACCGGGTAGAACGGGTTATCGGTTCCACTCACCAGAAAACTCTCAATCGATGCTTCACGACCAATCAGCGTGACCCGCGGTGGGGTATAGCCACGGGCCAATCCCGCGCGCATGTTCGCCATGTGCTGGCCGAGGTAACGCGGAAGACTTTTCATCCGCTCGATGTATCGACGGTAGGCGGCCTCATCGGTAAGAACGCCGGACTCCGTCAATCCCATCCAGAAAAAGGAATCCGAATTGAGCGGTGCCTCGTACGTCTTGAATCGAACGTTGCTCGCGCGCGAACGCATGATCCGCTCAAAAACATCCGCATTGATCGTGGCTTCATCACTGAGCGCAGCGCGAGGAATGTCGGTTAACCGCGCCAGCGCCGCCTCGTAGTAAGCTAGTCTCGCTGCGTAGGCTTCGGGGGAGAGGTCAGGCCAAGTATCGCTCGGCTGCCACCGACCATCCAGTTTTTGTCGCCCCTGATCTTCATTGATCCAGGTCCAAGCGCTCTCATACAGCTCGACCAATTGCGCATCAGCACCGCCAGACTGTTCGGAAGGCAATTGCGCACAGGCACCGAGACACCCGATGGCAAACATCAAAAAAACCCTTCGAATCATGGCGCTCCCCTTCGTGACCGTTCGCTGACCATACGTCATCGCAGTGAGAATCGGAACACGCGGTGCTGTAAGTCGCGCGTCAGGCCGGCGAGTCGATCTGGGTCGCCAGCGCGTCCAATTTGCGTACCGTTCTCAAGTTGCGAGCTGTTGCCGTCACGCCCAGCACCGACTCGACACGCGCCGCCAACTTGGAGCGACCAATGCCATCTGGCGCCATCAGGAAAAAGACACCGTCAGCCAACGCGCAGGCTTCGGTTTCCGTCGCCAACGCCGACGCGGCTTCCACCGCATCTGCAGCTGGGTCGTCAGCCAGAAAAAACAGGTGGACCCGATTGTCGGCAACGCCTGAATCGATGAACGGATTGGCACGCAACGCATTCGCAATCTCGGTGTGCGACAAAACGAACACCGTCGGACGGCATGCAAAATGCTGCTCGATGGCGTCGCCGATCAATTGCGCGAGCGCTTCATGGTTGGCTACCGACGCATTGAAGACAACGTTGCCCGACTGGATGTAGGTTTTGACAGATTTGAGCCCCGTGTCGGTCAGATGCTGGCGCAGTGCGGCCATGGGCACGATAGTGTTGCCGCCAACATTGATGCCGCGCAGCAGCGCGACACAGGTGGTTGGCATCAGTCGGCTCGACTTGCCGACCATCGCTCGTGCAGCAGACTCAGCAACTCCTCATGATCGATACGCAGCGCATTGGTCGGGATGTTGACGGGCGTGCCGGACATACTGGCATTGGCGCGCGCCAACATGCGCGCAAGCCGACCACTCTTTTCAACGAACGCCTCCGGATCGACCAGTAAGATCGCGATGAACCGTTGCCGTTGGACCATGTACTCACCGATATCGGTAATCTCAGACCAACGAATGACGCCTGGCGCCAACCCACTGGCGTTATCGACCAGCCCTTCCGATGAAATGACCAGCGCGGCCGCGTTATCTAACAACTTGCGAAACGCAAAGAAAGCACAGTACCCAAAGAATACGATCGCAACGATGCCGATGGCTTTAACGAATATCGGGTTATTAAACCGCCGCCCCATGCGAATATCGTCACCGCTCAGCGTCAGCATCCAGATGCCCATGGCCACAAACGCCAACGCACCGATAAGCAACAGCAGCATCTTGCCTTTGCTGCGAAAGATCTCGACCTCGTCCTCGGTGTCGTTGCTGTGTCCGCTCAATGACATGTTGTCTCCTAGCCAGTCTGATGTCAGGTTGGTCCAGCCATCAAAGTGGCGGCGACTGCATTCGCAATCATCAGTGTGAAATCGGTAACAAAGATAAAACCCATCAGCCCCTTGACCGGCCAAACGCCGCCGCCGCGCCGATTCTGCAACGCGATCGGCACGTTGCCCGCAAACTGGCTACCGTGCGCTACCGCGAAGAACGCATACAACGTCGCTTGAGAAAGAGGCGCCGGAAACAAAGCGGGCTGCACGAGGATAGTAATTTTCAATAGGCTCAGTGCACCGTTAAAGCCACCGAGAAACTTACCGGACTCCGCGAGGATAGCCATGACCGGCGTGTCGCGATGTGGCGCCGGCACAAGAATCTTTGCAAACACCTGGCGGCGCAACCAAAACAAATGGAAAGCCAGGCCGAACCAAATGGCATTAGCGAGAATCAGTACATCGTAGGCCGTGACTGTACGCATGATTAACCCAACCGATGGTTGCTAGGGTCGCCAAGTGGTTTGACGATCGTGGCACCACAGTACAAACAGGACTTTCGTCCGTCGCCGACACGCCGCCCGCAGGATGGACAATCAACACTTGCCCGCGTCATTCGGCCGTCGGCTACGCCATCGCGCAGATCGATTTCCTGCATCTTGCGTTCGAGGTCTTTCATGAACAGGCCGTTGGACTTACCCACGAGCTCCCACATCGCCATCAATGCCAGGCTCAGTGTTTCGACCTCCGCTTCCAGCGCCTGCACACGTCTCGCTGCGTCGGTGCTGCGCTGACTGGCACTGTCGGCCTGTGCTTGTGATTGCGTGATGCGCGATGATTGAAACCACTCGTAAATAAAATTCATGACACTCCCGTCTATCGAGTCGACATCGCGGATCAGAATGGTATCGCGTGCATCGATTCTGTGCTGCTAACGCAGCAAGTCCTTACCTTACAACAAGTATTGCGATAACACTGCACAACGAAGACCATAGAACAGTGCTACATTGAAAACGGCGCGCAAGTTACGCTTTTGAACTTCAGCGCGTGGTGGAAAGAGGAGCCAGCCAGATTCGCACTCAACGCTACATGACATTTCTGAGCTGCATTGCGCTTGCGCTTTCCGCGGCCGGCAGCCGTGCCGCGGGCTGCGACGGCAGCGAGCATCGCCAGTTCGACTTCTGGCTCGGCTACTGGGAGGTCTACACGCCGGACGATAAACTGGTCGGGCACAACCTGATCACACAGGCATTCGATGGATGCGCGATCCACGAACAATATCGTACACCGTCAGGATTCAATGGCGGCAGTTACAGCGCCTACGATGCGACGCGCGACAACTGGACACAAACCTGGACCGACAATTCCGGGCTGGTTTTGCAACTACGCGGTGGCTTTGACAATCAACAGATGATTTTGTCCGGCGAAACCACGGGAGCCGACGGCAGCGTGACACAGCACCGCGTCACTTGGTCGATGACAGAAAACGGTGACGTACGCCAGCGGTGGGACTCGAAAAAAGCAACCGACGATTGGACCACCGTCTTTGATGGACGATACCGACGACCCGCTACGAGCGATGTGAAACGCCTCACCTCACTGCATTGGCTAGCGGGCACCTGGCGCTTCGCTACCGAAGAAAAACAGCAAACCGAGCGCTGGTACTGGGCAGGTCCGAGCATGCTGCGCGGCCGTGGCGAAACCCGCTACCTGAATAATAGCCGACCCGACTTTGCGGAATCTCTGTCGCTGGTCGAAACCGGTGACAGTGTCGTCTATTTGGCCGACGTGCCGGGAAACCCACGCCCGGTGCCTTTTAAGTTGACCGACGTTTCCGCGAAGCATGCGGTATTCCGCAATGTCGACTACGACTTTCCAAAGCAACTGGTCTATACGTTAAGCAACAACTGTCAGCTCGATATTGCTGTGAGCGACCTGGCGGAACGCGGCTTCACACTGTCGTTGACACGTGCCAGTCCGGTATGCGCGAGTACGGCCGAGCGGTAGACCACTATGCGGCCAGCGGCGTCCGACGCGTGGCGCCCGCATAGCGGTCGACCATGCGAGGCACAAGCCACCAAGTCAGAACCAGCGTCGTCAATGTACTCACCGGCATCGCCGTATCCCAGAATGCATCCACACTGGCGAACGTACCCGTGATCTTCGGTACCGTCCGATAGGCAACCTGCGCAGCACCCGCCATCACCAGACCGTAGTAGGCCCAGATCATGCAGTGCGCATGAATACTGAACCAGAGTCGGCTGCGCGTGCGCAGCGCCTGCGATATGGCTACTGTCCCCGGCAGCAGCGTCGCCAAGCTGATGATCGCGAACACATGAAACAAATTAAATCGGCCGAGGTTGAACATAGTCAGCGCCGAAACATTGACAGCCAACATCGACAGAATAAATCCCGCACCAAGCAAGCGATGCAACGTGCCGCGCTTCGGCCTGAGGAAAAGCACGGGGCCTGCCACCAGTGCGAATAGCGCGCAGAAAAAATGCAAGGTGCCGGCCGCCGAGTCGACCCAGGCAGATAGATGTATCACGTCATCCCACATGGTTGTCACTCACTGCATGTTGATGGTTAGCGTCACGGGCGAATCCGTCACCTCGAAGGCCACGTCCTTCCAAAGTGACCGGCCCATACGCGGCGGGGGATTATTGGATGACCCCCACTTCTCTTTAGGCGCTCCGAAGAAGTCGAAGTCCATCTTGCCGTTGCGATTCTCATCGTGGAGTACCGTGATGCCATAAGTACCCGGCGCCACGTCTTCCCAGACATAGATCACGCCGTCTGGCGATGGCTCCAGCATCGCGTTAGCGCAGTCGAAAGTCTCCCAGCCACTCTGGGTGCACAGGCCCACATACACCACGCCATTGGTGCTCGGTAAGCCTTCCAGCTGAACGCTGACAGACGAAGGCTCTTGGGCTGACAAGGCGGTAACTAAACTCAGTGCGAGTAATGCAATTGATTTCATGATTTTGACCTCCGCAACTTAATCTACGGACGGACACAGGCATCACCCAGTGCACAATGTCACAATCGGATCATGCGTTTCGATCAGCGGTGGCGGAGGAACCTGCTTGTTAAATAATGTGACGCTCACCAAGCGACAGACGTCACGGGATTACAATAGGTGGTATCTGATGCGAGATAAATGCATGTTTTTTAAAGGTTTAACAGCCCTTAACGCCAAAACCACGCTGTAATATACTATGCAGCGAATTTTCACAGAAAATGTGGAGCTCGACGTTACCGGGGACTGTCGACACCTGCATTCAACCCAGAGGATTGAACCATGCTGATCAACAGAACCAAACTCTTGACGCTGACACTGATGCTTGCGGGCGTAACGCTTGCTGGCTGCGGTGGTGGCGACGACAAAGCCGCTGCGCCGAAAGCCGATACGATGGCTGACAAAGCGGCAGCGGTTGCCGACGATGCTGCGGCAACAGTCGCGGATACTGCAGAGGCGGCCAAAGACACCGCGAACGCAATGGCCGATGATGCTGCGGAAGCCGCTGGCGACATGGCAGACGCTGCCAAGGATGCCGCCGGTGACATGATGGACGAAGCGTCCGATGCTGCCGCTGAGATGAAAGATAAAGCAGCCGACGCTGCGCATGACATGGGCGAGATGGCAGAAGATGCCATGGCCGACGCCAAAGAAGCTGTAGCCGGTGCTGCGGCGCCAGCGGACGATAATGATCCATGCACGCTGAATGTGCTCGCTGGTGACAACATCGCATACAACACCAATGCACTGTCGGTACCGTCCAGCTGCAGCAACGTTACAGTCACGCTGACACACACCGGCAAACTGCCAAAAATCGCGATGGGCCACAACTGGGTCCTGATGCCAGAAAGCGCTGTTGAAGAAGTAGCGATGGCGGGCATGGGTGCCGGCGCTGACGCCAACTATATCCCGGCTGATGAGGCACGCATCATCGCCGCAACCAACCTGGTCGGTGGTGGCGAGTCATCGAGCGCGACATTTGCACTCGGCGACCTGAAAGACGGTGAGACCTATGTCTATGTCTGCACCTTCCCAGGTCACTGGTCAATCATGAAAGGCACGTTTACCGTCACTGGCTAACGCGCGACGCCTTCAGACTGAAGACAGCCGCTGCGGACTACCCGCAGCGGCTTTTTTTGTGGGTAATGCTATTCGACGAATGTCTGGCTCGGCGCAGGTGCCGCTGGCAACCGATGCAACTGACGGTAGAGACGATTGAACATCGGCTCAGCTTCTTCAACGAGCTTCGCTGTCACATCAACTCGCAGCTGTTCATGCAGTTTATCTGCACGGCTGGACGCACCATAAACCGTCGCGAGCTTTTCGCCGTCTGCACGCGTCTGAATCGACGCATACGGATATCCCTGAACGACATCGATCAGTAGCGCGGCACCGAGTGCTTCACTCTTCACTTTTCTGCTGGGTAGCAAAAAGGCGGAGATCAATGTGAAGTCGACGCTCGCTAGGGCGTTTTTCCGATATTCGTCGACGGTCGTGACCTGGTAGAGCATGACAGCATCAAGATGTTGCCGCGCGGCCGCGAGGCGAACCCGATCCACTGGGCCCATGTGTCGATAGGTTTCTGCACTGACAGCGGTCTTCGTCATATCGGCGACCAACAGGTCTACCGGCACGAATTCCCCAAAGTCGTTGCCGAGATCCTCCATCAGCTCAAGCCAATGGGTCGCCTCAGCCTCCGGTATGGGACTCAAGCGTCCGTGCCCATCGATCCGCGCAAGGCCGATACGGGCGGGAAACCGAAGCACGGGCTCCACGGCTGCTGCATCGCGTATCGCATCGTTGATCGAGTCGGCTTGCTCGGTCGGCGCTGCAGGCACGCTCTCATATTTACTCAGATAGTCGCGTCCTGACGTGGTTTGCGTGGTTGCAGAACAACCGACCAGCAACAGCACGAGACCGCAGGAAAAAATCGTCAATGAAGTAGATGAACGCATCGTCGGACTCCTGTGATGGCAAATGATCTTCAGGAGCAGACTAACCGCCCACCCCGGAAGGGCGGACGAAGCCGTCATTCTCCGAAAATTCAAGATCGCAGGTCGGGCAGCTCACAGACCGCGCTGAGCCCGCCTAAACCCGATGCCGTCAGTGTCAGGGCCCCGTTATACAACTCGACGATCTCCTTACTGACAGCAAGACCGATGCCACTACCTTCGCTTGCATCATCCAGCCGCGCACCGCGCTGTAACACTTGGGCGCGCCGCTCTGACGCGATGCCGGGACCATCATCATCGACACGCAGTTGACCGGGTGTCAGGTGAATCTCGATGCGCTCACTCGCGAAGGACTGCGCATTTTCCACGAGATTACCGAGCACCTCGGTCACATCTTCCGCATCAGCCTGCATCGTCATGCCCGGCGTGGCATGAACAACGATCGGCGTCGCCGACAGCTTTTGATACGCCATGGCCAGTCGCTCGACGAGCGCGGTCACATCGATACGCGCGCCGCCAACGGTTTCCGGCCCCGCGATTTGCGCACGCTTCAGATGCCGCTCGGTCAAACGATCGATTTGCTCGACGGCAGCTTTGCACGATTCAGTCCCGGATTCGCTGCGCAAAACAGTGAGCGGCGTCTTGATAGCATGAGACAGATTGGCGGCGAACTGACGATAACGCCTTAGCGTCTCGGTATTGCGCTGCAATAACGCATTGACCTTGCCGGCCAGTACATCGAGCTCACGCGGCAGCGTGTTCGGAAGCTCGGGTATGCTACCGCGTTGCAGCGCATCGATAGCGCGTGTTGCGGCACGTAACGGCAAACTGATTGCAACCACTTGAGCGAGTAGCAGCATCGCCATGACGCCCGATGCAATCATCAACACGGGGCGCATCTCGGCAGAGATACGTTCTCGCTGTCCCAGCGCGAATGCGCTGACGGCATTGGCGTCCAACGCGAATGAGACTGTGACCGTTGTGTTACTCGGGAATTGGTAGTCGCGCTGCATCACTTCGAGTTCACGATCTGCGACCGTTGCAGTAAAACGACCCTCTGCAGGAGCAACGGGTAACGCCATCGGCAAATTTGGCGAGCGGACACGCACATCATCAGCGAGACTGATTTGCCAGTCTCTTGGAATCGATGTAATGACCGGGCTGTCGCTGTCGATATTAACATCACCTTCCGCGATCCGAATCGCCGGCACCAACACGTCGGCATAAGCGCTCAAATAAGTGTTCACATTCTCGTTGACGATGGCGGTCGCAGCGCCCCGCACCGCAACGAACACCAGCACCATGAACAGCACCGATCCAATCGCGCCGATACCTGCGATACGACTGGTCAGACTCATGGCGGATCGGCGGCCGGTATCGTGTAGCCACGATTACTTTCGGTCACAATCACCGTCGCACCGAGTTTCTTGCGTACATTGGCAACATGTCGCTGGATGATGCCCGAATCGTGGTCGAAATCGTCATAGATATGATCGGCAATCTCCGAAATCGAGACGACTTTGCCGCGGTGCATGAACAAGTATTGCAGCAGCAGGTATTCTGTTCGTGTGAGCTTGATCACCACGCCATCGCGTGTGACTTTGCCAGTCGCCGCATCGAGCGTGACGCCAACGTGTTCAAATCGGCTCTGAGCCTGCCCGGTGACCCTTCGAACGACCGCTCTCACGCGCGCCGCGACGACATCGGCATCAAAAGGCTTTGCGATGTAGTCGTCCGCACCCGCTTCGAGCGTGTTAACGATATCGTGCTTGGCTGTACGCGCGGTGAGGGCGATCACCGGCGTTCGCACACCGGCGGCACGCCAATGTTCCAGCAAGCTTGCACCGTCCATACCCGGCAGACCGAGATCCAGTAGTATGGCGTCATACTCATCGCTGTCGCCACGATGCAGCGCTTCGTTGCCATCGTGGACGACATGGGTCACGAAACCCGCCGACTGCAAATGGCTGTCGACTGCCGCTGCAATCGCACGATCATCTTCTATAATCAGCACTTTCACACCGACAGTGTAACGCCAGCGGATTGAATTACGCATGAATCTACGACGTTTTGCAGGGCCGAGTCTTGTGCTGATGCTAGCGGGATGCGCCATGGCACCGGGCCTGACCAAAGTCGAGCAGGCGAATGCCGAACGTGAGCGCTGGCAGGCTGCGGCAACTGATGGCGATGCGGAAGCGCAGTTTCGCTACGGCAATACATTCTGTTGCGGTGAGGGTTTTTTCGATACAGACAGCGCGATCCTGTGGTGGTGCCGTGCTGCTGATCAAGGCCATCGACAAGCGCGCCAGGCTCTGATTGCCCGGCAACGCGAATCGAGCTGCGCCCAGTATCTACCCACAACCCCCGCCACTGCCACGCGTTAATTCAGGAGCCCTCATGGTCGTTGTTCATCATCTAGAAAACTCTCGCTCACTGCGCATTCTCTGGTTACTGGAAGAGCTTGGCGTGGATTATGAGATCAAACACTACGCGCGCGATCCCGAAACCAAATTGGCGCCGCAAAGTCTCAAGGACATCCACCCGCTGGGGAAATCGCCGGTCATTACCGACGGCGATATTACCGTCGCCGAATCCGGCGCGATCATTGAATACCTGATGGAAACGTACAGCGACGGCAAGCTCCAACCCGCTGACGATCCGGCAGCTAAGCGCGCGTATAGCTACTTCATGCATTATGCCGAAGGCACCGTAATGCCGTTGCTGATCGTCGGCTTACTGATGGGCCGCATCGAGTCTGCCAAACTGCCGTTCTTCGTGAAGCCGATTGCAAAAGGCATCGCTGGCAAGGTGCGTGAGGGATACCTGACACCGAACCTAACGACCAATCTGGCCTTCATGGAGCAAACACTGGCGCAGTCGACCTGGTTCACGGGCGACACACTAACGGCCGCGGACGTGCAAATGAGCTTTATCGCCGAGGGCTTGAGCGTCAATCTTGATCTCAATCGGGACTTTCCCAACATTGCGAGATTCCGAGACGCCTGTCGCGCCAGTGCCGGCTATCAACGTGCAATGGAGCGCGGCGGCCCGTTCGAACTCGCGCTGAATCGCAAATAGTGCGAGCCGCTGCGCGCTAGAACATGCGTCGCGCACTAACGATGTAACGCAACGGACCGCCCGCCTGCACCGCATCGAACGGGTAGCACGTCACCAGTGTCAATCGAGGCTCGTCGCTGTCGAGCGCAACGCTTGCGCGACGTGCATCGATGACTTCGAGTTCATCGATTTCAAACACGACACGCTCGCCATCGCGACGGTCGATCACCAGACGATCACCGAGCGCAACGTCCTCGAGAAAGGCGAAATGCGTATCGCGATGCCCAGCAACTACCGCGTTGCCAACATCACCCGGCTGCGCGCTGGATTGCAGATGACCGGGCCCGAATGCCAACGTACGACCGTTCGCGCCTGAGAGTATGAACATCTCGTGATCAAACACGTCGCTCGTCAACCGGGCGATCGGATGCGTATCCGCCCATGGCCAGGGTCGCAGCGCTGGATCTGCCGACGATTCGACCGACTCACCGCGTTGCCAGGCTCGCTGCATCAGGTGCTGCGCCAAAGCCGCTTTGGCTGGGATGTATAAACCCTCTGCGAGATTGATCAATCCCACCGCAAAACAAACCGCCATGAGCAAGACTCCTTTTTTTCGTTGTAAGCGCATTACAGATACAGGTGCCGCATGCCACGTAGTCGACTGACCAACAGCAATAGCAGACTGCCGAGAATCATTAGCGCACCCAGCCAGCGTTGCGCTGCCGCGTCGGTCGCTGTGGGCACCAGTGCGCCGAGCGGCTGCGCCGGTGTGCCATACGGATCGAGGTTTGCCACATTGCGACGCTTCAGAAGATCTGCCGCGGTGCGCGCCGGCGTTTTGTCGACGGCCACAAGGCTGGTGGCCTCGCTGACGATGTGGTGGCGCAATGCGACAGCGGCAATCGCGTCGCGGATCAGCGTCGGGTTACCGCCACGACGCCGCTGATCACCGAGTGATTCGATTTTGTCTCGCGCCCATGCGATGCCAATGCCTGGCCCAGCCGGCTGTGTCCAATTCACGGTCACCTGTCGCTGCCAAGCCTCCGCTGTGCCGTTGCGCCAGTAGCGGCCTTTCAGTGTCACGTGAGTCGGCTTCTGATCCGGCGCGAACCGTGCCGTCACGTCGATTGGCTCGCCAACGTACAGATCGCTCACGATAGCGGGGTACTGCTCGGCGTCCGCGCCATCCCAGTCCAACGAGATATCGGTCAGCACAGGCTGGGTTAGCTGACTGAACAACTCGATCATGCGCGTCTCGACCTCGCCGATCGCGCTGATCGTCGTTTGTGTACCCCGGCCCATTTCCGCAGCCTTGCGCATGAACCATCCATTCGGCGCGGAACCAATGCCGACGGTAAACAGACGCGACTGACCGAGGTCCCGAGAGATTTGCGTGAACAAAGCCTCTTCATTTCCCACTGCACCATCGGTGACAAACAACACTTGTTGCAATCGGCCGGACACCTCACCTCGGAGGGCCATATTGAGCGCCGGCGCCATATTCGTTCCACCATTTGCCTGCAAGCCACGCAGCCACTGCTCCGCGGCCTGCAGATTCGGCGCCGTCGCATCCACCGGTACGTCGAACAAGGCGGTCGCTTGATCGTTAAACTCGATCAGATTGAACTGGTCGTCAGGGCTAAGCTGGTTGATAGCATAGATCGCGGCCGATCTCGCCTGCTCGATCGATACACCCTGCATGCTGCCCGACGTATCGATGACAAGGATGAGCGAGCGAGGTACACGTTGCGCCGAGTCGATTGTGATCGGCGGCATGACTCTCGCCAAAACAAAGTTCCCTTTGGCATCGGTATCCGCGAAAACTGCTGTACTCACTGCCGTCTCCGGCACGCGTTCCCAATTCAGTTCGAGATCGTGATCGAGAAGCTCATCATGATGCGCCAACGTCACCGAGTATCGCGTTGCCGGGCCCGGCGTCACGTCGATAGGATGGTAGCGCACTGATGTCGCTCGACAGTCGCT
>JBCAZB010000037.1:0-12702 GCA_038533315.1 Pseudomonadota bacterium
GGTGATGTAGTCACCGGCGATTTTCTCAGCCAATGCCTGGTCGCCATCTTCCGGTGTCGGGCGCAACGAAAAGGCGCCGTAGCGATGGCCCAGCAAATAGTCGAAGACTCGGTGCGGCACGCTGGTCAGTGGCTCAAACGAGTCACTCGTGTTCTGCGAGATAAATACACCAAAACCCAATTCCTGTGACACCAGGAAATTGGAGTAGAACGCGTTGATCGAACCGGTGTGCCCATAGAGCGTTGTCGCCCTGTATGGCACATCAGCAAAACCATGGGCACGACTTGGGCCGCCGGGCACTTCATCGAACTGGCGGGTACGCATTAACGCATAAGTGGATTCCGACATCAGTCGAAGCCCATCGAGCTCTCCGCGATTGAGATGAAAGCGCATCCAGCGCGCCATGTCCGCAGCAGTCGTACTGATTCCGCCAATAGGCGCGAATGCACCCAGATCGACCTGTGGCACCTCTTCGGGCCCGGTCGCCTTCACACGGTAGTTTTTCGAGATGATCGAATCTTCCGCGTTGGGACTGTCGGCGCTCAACACCGTCGTCGGCATACCGAGCGGCGTCAACAACTCGCGATACAAAAACGTTTCAAACGTCTCACCGGTGACATCCTCGATAATCAATGCGACCAGATTGGAGCCCCAATTGGAGTAAGCCGCGCGTTCGCCGCGCGGAAATGCCTGAACGGGACGTGAGGCTTCCATCGCCTCGACGATCGGCTTCGCCGCTATCTCGGATGTGAATAAGTCGAGGTTCTCCTCAAACCCGGCTCGATGAGTCATCAGGTCATTCAAGGTCAGTGGCCGATCGCCACTCGGGACGCTAAGCCGATTCAGATAGTCGTTAACGTCGCGGTCCAACTCCAGCTGACCGCGATCGACCAGCAACATGGCAGCCGTCCACACAAAGGTCTTGGAAATCGATGCCACATAGAAGCGTGTCGTTTCGCCATCGACGGGCAAACCGGCCTCGACATCGGCGTAACCGTATCCTCTCGCGGTGATCACCCGATCTCTGGCAACGACCGCCACCGAATAGCCCGGTGCGGCATGCAGCTCTTCATGGGTCGCCATGATGCCGTCGACAAAGGCCCGAAGTTCTGTGTCTAATCGCGACGTAACGCGCTGTTCAGATTCGTTAGACGATGTCGCGCTTAGCGGTTCTCCCTGCGCGAGAGCCGCCAGCGACAGACAAAGCGAACCGATCGTGAGTAACCCATGGTGCCATCGCATAGCGCTTTTCCGTGTTGTTGTTATCTACCCGAGCCTAGGGGTTCGGTCACAACAGCGCAACAATGCGGCTGGGCGAATGGGTCAGAAATTTCCTTCGACGTCGAACCGGAAGATACGACCGAAAGTGCGGAATCGCTCTTCGCGGAAGGCGATGTCGCCCGCCAGGCGATCCGTGAAGATGGTGCGGGAAAAATCGTTGCTGCGATCCAGCAAATTACCGATGCTGCCGCGAACGGTCATGCCAAACACATCTTTGTGCTCCACAAACCATCGCATGAAAGGCTTGCTTTGCACGAAAATGCTGATTTCATCGAGCCGCACTTGTGGCCGATTCTCGTTGTAAAAAAACTCTAGTCCGGTGGCCCAATCGGTTTGCTGAAAGTCCTGGCGGATCCGGAGATCGTAATTCAGATAGTCATCGTCTGAAATCTGTCGGGGCGTGCCTAACAATGGATCAGCCACTTCAGAGTCGACGTAGGAGAGTTCCAAATCGAGGCGACCACCGCGCCAGCCCCATGGATCGGTCAGGAAAGTCAGGTTCATGGTCGCACCATTGCGCGTCGCGCTGTCGACGTTGCCAGGTGCCTGACCACCACCTTCGATCGGAATCAAGTCGACACTATCCTCAATCTCTTCGTAGAAGCCGGTCAGCGTCAGTGACCCGAAGTCACCGAGTGACTGTTGCAGCTGCAGATTGACGAGCCAACTCTGTGGCGGCACCAGATCTGCATTGGTCACATTCACCCGATCCTGATTGACGTTGACCGACGCTATGAAATCGAAAAAATTGAGCTGGCCCACGCGCCGCTCAAGTTGCAACGACACATCCGTTGCATCGTTTGCCTGCCAGTTCAACGACACGAACCCTTTCGGACGTACAAAATCGCGGGTTTGACCGAGCTCACCGCTCTGGCTGATCTCTGAGTACTCGGCACCCAGGGAAGTCTGCAATTGTAACGCCGGCGACAGGGATCGACTGTAGCTGACCGTCAACTCGGCACGGTCTTCCTCGACACGAGATGACGCGCCCGGCAAAGGCTCAGGCTGAAAAATTCCATTCGCGTCCCGGACGGCCAGCGATGCATCGATATCCACATAGTTCTGCGCGCCTTCCAGCGACCACTGCCAGTCACCACCCAACGTCGTGTGCGTGAACTCGGCTCGCAACACCGTTTCGGCTTCATCCGCCTCGCGCTCGAATTGTGAGCCGGCCGTGATCATCGATTGCGCATTGAAGGTATCCACCTGGCCGACCGTTGGACTTGCCTCGAAGCGATGCAGGCCAATAAATTTCAAGCGGCCGCCCAGTGCACTCCACTCGTAGTCTGCGCCGAGTTCATAGTTGAACTCGTCTTCGGTTTCAGTCAGCACACGTGTGGACGCGGCTGCACCGACCGGCTGCCGATTCGACGTTTCGATGAAATCAAACATGAACCAGTTCACTTCACCCGTCACATTCAGCACGGCCCCGCTATCGAATAAGCGCGTGAACGAACCGGCGATACCGGGTTGGTCGAACTTATCGACAGCGCGTTCCTGTCGTAAGTCCGTCAAGACGCCTGCGCTATCGTAGACAAACTCAGGCCCCTCGGACCCGAATCGGTTCTGATCATTACCGATGCTCAGCGTCCACTCATCGCCATCACCGCCGCCGGACAACGCAAACTCGATATTGGCCCAGCGAATCGGTACATCATCGGTGCGGAATTGCGGTGAATAGCGATACCGGCCGCTGATGCCAGCGTCGGTGGTGGTCACAACATTCAGTACCTGGCCCGACAAGCCACCGATATCAAGGCTCGCGCCATCAACGATATCGAGACGGACCACCGCATCCACCGGGATGCGCGACAAGGCATCGACCGGTCCGTTCGATTTGCCCGAGATACGCCGACCATTGACCAGAATATTGGTATCTGCCTGACCGAAGCCACGTTCCTGATCACCCTCTTCGATCGGAAATCCCGGCACTTGCCGCGCCATATCGAGCGCCGTTCTCGGCGCGAACCGCGAAAATGCATCGGGAGTGAACGTCTGACGCACGGCCGTCGATGGAATCTCCGCGGCGTGACCAACCATCGGGGCTAGCGCAACAATTGCTGCCAGTGCGAATACATTCCTTTTCACGCTGTCACCATGCGGTTGATTACTCTGCTTGCCGTCGCTATCAGGGCGCACAAGTGTAACGACTCCCGAACCTGTGCGCGTGACTTAACACGCGAAATGAGACAAGCCGACACGATTTTGCGACGAGCAGGCAGGGCTCACAATAAGCATCTGCAAACCACCGAACCGACACATGCCAGCCGCCAGACGACAGCACTCACACGCTAAATGTTATAATATAACGTCTATGCAACAGGATCAGTACATGGAATCAACCCGCGTGAAACCAGCCACTGGCGGCGACACCGCTGTCGACGTCTATGCTGTCGCCGGCAGTTTGCTGTGCCTGGTCCACTGCCTCGCCCTGCCCGCACTCGTGGGCTCCTTGACAGCCATCACGCCATTCGTCGAATCTGAACTCGTGCACAAACTTCTGGTCTTGTTGCTGGCGCCAGCGACACTCTATGCGATCTTTGCCGACAAAAACTGGGCAGGACGGCACTTTTTTGTGGTTGCCGCGGTCATAGGGTTATCGCTGCTCTGTGCAGCGGCGTTTATCCCGCCAGCTGAAGCGTTTGAGACACCGCTGACTGTCGTCGGCTCAATCCTGTTGTCTGGCGCCCATCTGATGCGGGCGATACGCAAGAGGCGTTAAGCTGTAGCGGTAGTTGCGCCCGCGCGCTTGATTCGAGCGAAGACAACCAACATCAGAACATCATGACTGCCATTACCGTTGAACAATTGAGATTCGGTTACACCGACAAGCCCATTGTCGATATCGAGACATTTCGACTGGAGCAAGGACAAAGTGTCGCGGCGATTGGCCCGTCCGGATGCGGTAAGACGAGCTTCCTGCACTTGTTGGCTGGCCTCCTGCGACCGGACAGTGGTGAGATTGCACTGTTGGGGCAGTCGCTCGCCGCATTGAGTGACACCGAGCTGGATCGTTTCCGTGGCGGCAATCTAGGTATCGTCCTGCAACAGTTTCGTCTGTTGCGTGGCTTGAGTGTCATCGACAACCTGCGGCTTGCTGGTAAGTTATCGCGTTGCACGATCGCGCCGGAGCGCTACCAGCATTTGTTGAAGCGCCTCGATATTGCGGCGGTAGCGGACCACAAGCCCTCTGAGCTCAGTCAGGGCCAGGCGCAACGCGCGGCGATCGCGCGAGCGCTTGTCCACAAGCCGAGCATTGTGATGGCCGATGAACCAACCTCGGCACTCGACGATCGCAACGCACAAGAGGTTATCGAGCTACTAAACAGCGCCGTTACCGACGAAGGCGCCGCCCTTCTGGTCGTCACGCACGACCAACGCATACGTGGCACACTCGATACCGATTTTGACTTGGGGGCAATAGCATGAGCTGGTTGCGACTCGCTCTTGCCAATCTCCGCCTGTCGCCACTGACGTCTGCGGTCAACGTCTTACTGATGGCGCTCGGCACCGCCAGCATCGTTTTGTTGTTGCTCGTCGGCACGCAACTCTCCGATACGATGTCGAAGAACGCGCGCGGCGTCGATCTCGTGCTCGGTGCTCAGGGCAGTCCTGTTCAGTTGGTCTTGGCGACGGTGTATCACGCTGATGCGGCGCCCGGGAACATCGCACTCGCGGATGCCAGACCATGGATGGAAGACCGCCGTGTCGACCAGGCAATTCCGATGTCGCTTGGAGACAGCTACACGGGCTTCCGAATCGTCGGCACGCTGCCCGAGTTTGCAGATCTTTACGCCGCCAATCTGGCCGATGGTCGCTGGTGGTCCGACTCTTTGGAAGCCGTTATTGGTGCTGCAGTAGCTGATGCCACGGGGCTCGGTGTTGGCGATACCTTCGAAAGTGCGCATGGCCTTGTGGAAGGCGGGCATCAACATGCTGACGAAGACTATCGCATCACCGGCGTTCTGGAACGCACCGGCACCGTCGCTGACCGGTTAATCCTGACCTCACTCGAGAGCATCTGGGCTGTGCATGGCAGTGGTCATCAGAATCACGAGCATGAAGAAAAACATGACGATGATCATCAAGACCACGACGAACACGATCATGACGACGATGATAGGCATGACGGCGAACATGCCGACGACCATGATGATCACGACGAGCATGACCACGACGAAGAACATGCTGACAACCATGAGGACCATGACGGACACGAGCACGACGAGCATGATCACGACAAAGAACATGCCGACGAGCATGACGAAAACCATGCTAAGCACGACGACGACCATGAGGACCACGACGGGCACGACCATGGCGACGATGGTGAGCATGATGACGAACATGCCGCTGATCATGACGATCACGACGCGCAACATGCTGACGACCATGAGGACCACGACGGGCACGACCATGGCGACGACGATGAGCATGCTAGCGGAGACGCGGCATACGACATCAACACGTTGCGCTATGACGAAGAAGTCACTGCCGTCCTGCTGACCTTTAGATCACCGACCGCGGCGGTTTCACTACCGCGCCAGATCAACGCCGGCGGCTCAGTGCTCGCCGCATCGCCTGTTACAGAGGTGACGCGATTACTGGGGCTGATCGGCGTCGGTCTCGACGGGCTACGGACCTTCGCCTGGCTCTTGATCATCTCTGCGGGTCTGTCGATTTTTGCCGCACTCTACGGATCACTGCGCTCTCGACGTGGCGACATCGCGATGTTGCGCTGCCTCGGCGCCACTCGCTCGGAGGTACTGGTTGCGTTATTGCTCGAGGGGCTATTGCTGACGGCCCTCGGCGTCGTACTCGGGTTCCTAGCGGGACACGTTACCGTCGAACTACTGGGCGCGTGGCTTGAGAGTGCGCGCGGTGTCAGTTTTACTGGCGTGATCTGGCTGAGCGCTGAGACCTGGCTGTTGCTCAGTCTGTTGATTGTTGGGATCATTGCCGCACTGGTTCCGGCCGTGCAAGCCTACCGAACCGATGTCGCCAAAACACTGGCGGAGGCACCTTAATGAACCCCCAAAAATGTAGCATCTATATTATCGCGCTGCTGTCGATCACGCCGCTCTCGGTCTTGCAAGCACAGCAAGCAGCCACAGCCAATGGTGGGCTCAGCGATGACGAACTCAGTATGGATGCACCGGGCAACAGCCAGTCGGCCGAGTCTGTCAATTTCGCACAGGCCGACAGTATTGTCGTCACACCGATGGTGCGTGGTGCCTATATGGACGCGCAAGGCCGTATAGCCATCGATGTGATGGAAAATGATAACGCGTTCATCGCGTTGCGAGTCACTACTGAAGACGGCACCCCTGTGAGCGCTGCCAGCGCCACGATCAACGTAAAAGGCACCAGCGCAATCGAGTCGCTAGGCGAGGACGCCGGCGATTTTGAAACCGATGACTACGGCATCATGGAGACGGTCATTACGGCGGGCAATATGGGCGTGGATGTCTTGTCCGCGCGTATCGGCGACACTGAGACGACGATTGCGATCAACATCATCAGCTTGCAAGCGTTGATGGCACCGCAGTTGCCGAGCGTTGAGGATGGGCTGGCCTGGGCAGATCTGATGCAGGCTAAATTGAGCTACAGCGGCAATAATCTCGTGGCTGTTTTCCCGACCGCGGTATCTGAACAGTCCGGCAAGACCGTCAAGATTTCGGGCTTTATGACGCCGCTGGAAGCCAGTGCGAAGCAGTCGAGGTTTTTGCTGACCTCCAGTCCACCACATTGTTATTTCGATATTCCAGGCGGGCCTGCCGGCACCGTTGAAGTGCTCGCGAAGCAAGGTATCGAAATATCTTGGACACCGGTCGTGATGGAAGGACGACTGGAGACAATCGCTCGCGGCAACGGCACTGTTTATCGGCTGCACGACGCCAAGCGCATACCGCAATAGAGCGGGCTCGTTCTGTCGCGCTGGGGCGCACTGCCACCATCGACAGACTCACGACACCGCACTCGGTAGGCCCGCCTGCGGTGTGGCTTGTTATACTGTGTTGTTTCCGGCACGCCCTTTGGCATCCGTCACCTTCTGACGGATCGCGAGACCAATTGTGTGCCCCGATAAAATGCCTGTGATCCACCGCCTGACAAAGAAGTTGCCATGAACAGATTATTGATCGCACTCTGCCTAGTTGCCACCAGCGGCGCCCATGCCGGTGTCGAACAAACCAAAGGAGAGTTCGTCGACAAGTTTCGTCAACTGGACGAAGTGCTGCCGACCGCCAATATCTATCGCACTGCGGGTGGTGAACCAGGCCATCAATACTGGCAGCAGGAAGTCGATTACGACATCGATGTGACACTAAACGAGTCGAAGCGACGACTGACCGCACAGCAGGTCATCACTTATCGCAACAACAGCCCGGATACGTTGCGTTTTCTCTGGCTGCAGCTCGACCAGAATCGATTTCGCAACGATTCGTTGGCCGAGCGCTCAGCGGCATTCGCAGATCCCAGCCGCCGTGGACCTCAGGTGCTCGACGATGGCGACGCACCCCAGCTGAGCCTTGATGAGCTGCGCCGTCAGCACGCTATGGCCGACAATGCCTGCGGCTATGACATCAGCGCAGTCAAAGACAGCGATGGTAATTCGCTGACCTACACGATCGTCGGCACGTTGATGCGAATTGATTTGGCCGAACCATTGAAGTCAGGCGAAACCACCAAATTCAGTCTCAATTTCGCGTTCAATATCGTTGAGGAGAACGCCGTGTCCGCGCGCGCGGGCTTCGAGCATTTCCCGGACGACAAGCGGCCCGGGGGCAACGATATTTTCCTGCTGGCGCAATGGTTCCCACGTCTCGCGGCGTACACCGATTACGAGGGCTGGACGAATAAGGAGTTTCTCGGGCGTGGCGAGTTCACGCTGGAGTTCGGTGACTATGTCGTTGATATCACCGTACCCGCCGATCACATCGTATCTGCCACGGGCGAATTGCAAAACGCAGACAAGGTGCTGACAAAAACTCAGCAGCAGCGACTCGAACGTGCTCGCACCGCCGATGAACCGGTATTCATCGTGACCGCCAAAGAAGCGTTGGACAACGAAGCAGCGGGCACCAACCAGAGCAAGACGTGGCAATTTGTCGCCAACAACGTTCGCGATTTCGCCTGGGCGTCGTCCCGCAAGTTCATCTGGGACGCGCAAGGCTATGAGCAAGGCGGCGATGTGCAGCCGCTAGTCATGGCGATGAGCTTTTATCCGAAGGAAGGCGAACCGTTGTGGTCGAAATACTCTACTCCGGCTGTGATCCACACGATGGAAGTCTATTCGCGCTACTCCTTCGACTACCCCTATCCGACAGCGCAGTCTGTCAATGGTCCTGTCGGCGGCATGGAATACCCGATGATTACCTTCAACGGGCCACGCACAGACTTACAAGACGACGGTACACGCACCTACACATTGGCTGAGAAACGTTTTCTTGTCGGCGTCATTATCCACGAGATCGGACACATTTATTTTCCGATGACCGTCAACTCGGACGAGCGTCAGTGGACCTGGATGGATGAAGGGCTGAACAGTTTCCTCGATGCCCTCGCCGGTCGCGAATGGGATCCGGATATTCCGTGGAAAGTCGAGCCGCGCGATATCGTCGACTACATGAAATCGGACTTCCAGGTGCCGATCATGACGCAATCCGACAGTGTGCTTCGCCTAGGTCCGAATGCGTATTCCAAACCGGCAGTAGCACTTACCATCCTGCGCGAGACTATCCTGGGTCGAGATTTGTTCGACTTTGCATTTCGCGAGTACTCGCGACGCTGGCGTTTCCGCCGGCCGACGCCCGCCGACTTTTTCCGCACGATGGAAGAAGCGACTGGGGTCGATCTGGACTGGTTCTGGCGCGGTTGGTTCTACACGACAGACCATGTCGACATATCGCTGGATAAAGTCTGGAAGCTGCGACTCGACACCAAAAACCCGGATATCGACCTGACTCGTCGTCGTGCAGAAGAAGCCGATAAGCCAGCATCGATTACCGTGCTACGTGATCGCGACGGCGGCCTGAAAACCTGGGTGGAACGCAACCCCGATCGTAGCGACTTCTATGACGAAAACGATCGCTTTACCGTCACCAACAAAGAACGCAACGTCTATCTTGAATTTCTCGGGAGCCTTGACGACTGGGAACGCGCGACGCTCGAGCGGGCCGTCAAAGAAGATCGCAATTACTACGTGTTGGAGTTTTCCAATCTCGGTGGTCTGGTCATGCCGATCCTGCTGGAACTGACTTTTGAGGATGGTAGCGTGGAGCGCTACGACGTCCCGGCCGAGATCTGGCGGCGCAATGCGCGACAAGTTAAGAAACTGCTGGTACTGGACAAGGAGCTCGTCAGCATCACCGTCGACCCTCTGTGGGAAACGGCCGATGTCGACACCGAGAACAACTTCTACCCGCGCCGCATCGTACCGTCACGCATCGAGTTGTTTAAGACCCCGCCGCGTGAAGGGCTGGAATATCGCGACATCATGCAAGACAGCAAGAGCGAGCTCGACCCCTGCCTGGTCGATCCTGAGTCGCGCGGCTGTCAATAGTGAACCGGCGCAGCACACTCCAGTACCTCGCGGCAGTGGCGGGCATGACGCTCGTCGCTGGCGCCGCGGCGCATCAGGCTAAGGAGGCAGTGACACGCGTATTGTTCAACCCACGCACCGGCAACATCGAGATCATGCATCGGTTTCTGATCCACGATGCAGAACACGCAGTGCGGGAGATTTTCGGAACAGAGGCCGACCTGCTCGGCTCAGAAGCTTCCCGCGCCCAGTTTGCCGAACACGTCGGGCAGCGTTTCCGGCTGGCAGACCAGGACGGCCGAACGCTGACGTTGTCGCCAGTCGGCCATGAAATCGACGGCAAATATTTGTGGGTCTACTCGGAAGCACCCAGTCCCGCAGATTTGACAGCGCTGAATGTCACCCATGACGCATTGCGCGATCTTTGGCCGGCACAAAGTAATCTCGTTACGGTCGAGCGCGGTGATGAGAGTCAGTCGGCGCTATTTGCCGGGGGTACGAACAGTGTCACGTTGGTGCTAGCGAACGACTGATCTGATACTGCATCAGCAAAATCGATCCGCCTGAGCGTCTCCGAACCGGAGAGATAGATGAATGCGCTACAATAATGTCTCGGGGTAGCAATCATTCCTTGAGGTGAATCGACTTTGACGCTGCAGGGTTCTTTCTCGATAGGCGACTGGACGGTCTTCCCGATGGAAGGTCGCATACAAGACGGCGATGTAGAGCGAAGATTGCAACCCAAATCGATGGATGTTCTTGTCGCCTTGGCCAAAGCGAATGGACAAGTCGTTTCCCGTGATTCGTTGCTCTCCGATATTTGGTCTGGGCGGGCAATGACCGACGAACCATTAACGCGGTGTATTGGAGAACTGCGTAAGGCGCTGAATGACTCAAAGGCTCAACCGCGCTATATCCAGACCATCCCAAAACGTGGCTACCGACTGATGGCGGAGATTATCCCGTCCTCGGAACCCAAAACTCCAATCGAAGATCAGCCTGCAAACCAACGCTCCACCAAAAACTGGACATTGGCAGGTTGTATATTGATGACAGTAATAGTGGCAGCGCTGCTATTCGATCGCCATAAACCAGAATCTCGGTTTGCACCACCTAAGTGGTCCGTCGCAGTTCTCCCGTTCGATGACGTGTCAGCCAATAGTGACCACGAGTTTCTGGCGGACGGTGTCGCAGATCAGATTCTCGAGCTACTGGCGGGTGTACCAGGCCTGAGACTGACTTCCCGGTCGTCCTCGTTCTACTTCAAAAACAAGCCAACGCAGATTCCAGATATTGCGCAAGCGTTAAATGTCGCGTTTGTTTTGGAAGGTTCCGTGAGGGTAAGCGACACACGTGTACGGATTACAACTAACCTTGTAGATGCGGTAGCAGACACGCCCGTATGGACAGAGTCGTTTGACCGGCCATTAAAGGACATCTTCGATATTCAGGATGAAATAGCAGCGGCGGTGAGCAGAAATGTCCGTATCGCCATGCAATCCGAAAGCCCTTCCTCGAGACCCACGGACCCAGTCGCCTACGCACTATTCCTGCAAGCCAGACAATTGCACCAACAACCTGCCGGCGACGGGTTTCAACGCGCCTTTGAATTCTATCAAGGTGCATTGGCAATTGATCCACAATATTTGCCTGCATGGGTGTGGCTTGCGGCCCTCTACGACGACACGAAAAATGCGTCAGCATGGCCCGCTCAAGAAGCTGAACGACGTGCGGCGGCGGCGATTGAGAGTGCGTTGGCTATCGATGCGACAGATCCGATGGCGTTGGGTATGCGGGGTGTTCTGCGTTTGTCGACCAAAAGCAGACTCGAGGACGCCGTCGATGACTTTAAAAGCGCGTTGGCAGCCGAGCCGGGTAATCCAATACTGCAGCGTTGGTCACTCAATGCCCTGCTTGCACTATCACAGATCGACCAGGCGGTTTTGGTTGCGGAAGGACTGTATGACAGGGATCCACTTGGCAAGATCACACAGATTAACTTAGCGACGATCTACCTGATCGCAGGACGCTTCAATTCCGCCTTGACGCTTTGTCGGCAATTAGAAACCGGCTCTACCATTGAAGGGCCCTGTTTGGCCGTCGTGATTCAAGCGCTTGCCTACTCGGGACAAAGCGGGGCTGCAGCAGCGGCACTTGAGCAAGCAATGGGGTCGCGAGTTCACCTGAGGTTATCACCACTTGTTTGGCACTCGGTTGGTGATGTGAAGGCGTTCTCAATTGCCATGGATAATCTCAAGCGCCGATTTGAATCAGGCGACACCGGCTTGGCGACTTCGATAGCGCGCGCCTACGCTTTTGCCAATGACAGCGACGCGGCAATTAGATGGCTCAGAATCGCCAGTGAACACGGCGATTCATTGATCGGCCCAAACGTCACCTACTTCCGTGCCCTTGAGAATGATCCTCGCTATCAAGCCTTTCTATCAGAACAAGGACGGTCTGCCGAACAGCTCTCGAGACTCTCGTTGTAGGCCAATCGATCGGGCCGGCGTATCCAATCAAAACATCTACCCCCTAGTTTTGCTACCTAAGCTCGCCGGCACCAGATGTCAGTGTCCTGATGCACGGATGACGCGCCAAAACAGGCGGCTCCTCGCTGCTTCAATATATGAATCAGATGGTTAGCATTCCTACCCCATAAAAAAAACAGAAAAAAAGAGGGTTTTCCTCAGTCCCTGTTGTCGCTCGATCGCGAGCATAGCCGACGTGGCTGGAGCATGTCGCTTCAGTTCAGTAACTGCAGGGAGAACATCATGTTGGCAGAACGACTCATCAAACTAGCAACAATAGCGTCAGGCGTATCAATAGGCTTCGTCTATTGCTATTGCGTCGCCTCTTTCTTGGGCTTTCTATGACAA